>JAISQQ010000323.1 GCA_031274075.1 Accumulibacter sp. | reverse complement strand
CCGCTGTTGCGCGCGACCATGCCGGGCAGGAGCGCGTGCGTGAGGGTGACGAGTCCCTTGACGTTGGTATCGATCATCGTCGTCCACTCGGCGAGCGAGCACTGCGGCGCAAGTTCGGTGCCGAGCGCCAGGCCGGCGTTGTTGACCAGCACGTCGATGCTCTGCCAACCGGCGGGCAACCGGGCCAGCCCCTCGGCGATCGAAGCCGGATCGGTAACGTCCATGGCGACCGGCAACAGGGCCTCGCCCAGGGCCTCGCGCAAACCGGCCAGGCGTTCGGCGCGCCGGGCGGCGGCGATGACCCGATGGCCGCCGGCGACGAAGCGGCGGGCCATCGCTTCGCCAAAACCGGCGCTGGCGCCGGTAATCAAAACAATCATCTGCTTCTCCTTTGCGTAAAACGCCAGTGTACTACCATGCGCGCGTTCCAGAAGACAGGGGACAGAAGACAGTTCAGTTACCGGGCGCTTCGCGCCCGCAAATATTACTGTCCTCTGAAATCCGTCCTCAAAACCTGTGTGCGATCTTCTCTTGAACATAAAGTCGACCGGTGTGCGTGAAAACAGCGACGGTTCCGTAGGGCGGGAAAGCGCAGCGCCTCCCGCCGATCCTTTTTTACGGCGCAACGCGCCACACGATTCAAGGGCCGTCGAATTCGGTAAGCGGCGGCTACGCCGCCGGAGCGAACGACCGGCGGGAGGCGCTGCGCTTTCCCGCCCTACGGGGTGCGCCAACGGTTTTGCGCCAATGCCCAAGCGGGCCGGAGACCCGCGCCCCCAGAGAGAAGATCGTAAACAGGTCCTCAGAACCCCGACCAGAGTTCCTTGAAATCCGGAAAGTTCCAGCGGGCCGGATCCTCGCGGGCAGCGATTTTTTCCTTGCAGCCGGGGGCCGAGAGATCGACCAGTTCGGGCGGGATGCGCGCGTCGCTGCGCGTGGAGAAGAAGACCTTGACGCGCGGCATGAGCAGCGACTTCTGCGACTGGTCCACGACCACGGCGAGGCGGCCGGAAACGAGCCGGAGCAGCGAACCGACGGGATAGATGCCCAGGCTCTTGACGAAGGCCTGGAAGATGGTCGGATCGAAATGGCCGTTGACCCATTCGGCCATTTTGCGCAGCGATTCGGCGGGATCCCAGCCGGCCTTGTAGGGACGGTTCGAGGTGATCGCGTCATAGACGTCGCAGACCGCGCCCATCTTGGCGTACAGGCTGATCTCGCCGCTCCTGAGTCCTTCCGGGTAGCCCATGCCCTCGGTCTTTTCGTGGTGGTGCCGCACCACGTCGATGGCGATCTCGTCGACGCCGTGGCTTCCCTGGAGGAGCTTGACGCCCTCCTCCGGATGGCTCTTCATGATCCGGAACTCCTCGTCGCTCAGCTTGCCCGGCTTGTTCAGTATTTCGAGCGGCACCCTGGCCTTGCCCAGGTCGTGCAGCAGGCCGGCGATACCCAGCCGGCGTTCCAGTTCGCCGTCGAGCTTGAGCTGGCGGCTCAGGGCGATCATCAGCGCGCAGACCGCGACCGAGTGCATATAGGTATAGTCGTCGGCCGACTTCAGGCGGGCGAGGCTGATCAGCGCGCCTGGGTTGCGCGTCACCGAATCCGAAATCTCCTCGGCCAGCTTGCGGGCGTTGCCGGCGTCCACCGCCTTGCCCATGCGCGCTTCCTGGAACATCGAAGTGACCGCCTGCTTGGCCTGGGCGCAGATTCTCTCCGCGCGCGCCATTTCCCGCTGTATCGACACCGGCGCGACGCTGCGGGCCGCCTGCGCCACGGCGACGATCTCGGCGTCGACCTGGGCTTCCGTCTCCGCCTCGGAAATCGCCGGCTCGTCGGGCGGGATGTCGAGCCCCTGCGCGGAGTCGATCCACACTTCCTGGATGCTGCTGGCCCGGATGAGTTCGATGTCCTTCGGATCGGTAATCACGAAGGAGTTGCGCCAGAAGGGATGCTCCATCCAGGAACCGCAGAATTCCTTGAGATACATTCCGATGGTGAGCTGCTTGACACTGATTTTCTTGAGCATGGCCTTTCCTGCCGTCCAGATTCGCCGGCCTTTGCCCGGGAATTCAAACCGGCGATTCTGCCAGAAAACAGGGGGCAGGAATCAGGGATCAGGGATCAGTACAGGGCCATCGCCTACGCAGATGTCGTAAACAGTTGCCAAAAATCTTTTATATTCAAGTCCTTATGTGGTGTCAAAAGGCATTTCATCGCGCATGAAGAAATGAATCCCATCGTCGGGCCTCCGGAACCTGGGAGCGCGGGGCTTCTGCCCCACAACAGCGGTGGTCGCGTCATTTCACACTGTTGCGGGGCAGAAGCCCCGCGCTCCCAGGAAACCCAACCGGCCTTCCCGAGGCAAAACCGCCGAACGCCTCCTTCCGGCCTGTCTACTCCCTGAAAGTCATACGCGGTCGCCCTGGACTCGTCATAACAACTTGAATATCAACGATTCCTTTTTACTACTTACGACATCCGCGTATGCGATAGCCCTGGGTATCAGGTATCGGGTATCAGTAATATTTGCGGGCGCGAAGCGCCCGGTAATTGACTGATCCCTGATTCCTGACCCCTGTCACCTGAATCAGGCCTCGGCCCGCAAAGCGGCGGCCTTGTCGATGGCTTCCCAGGTGAATTCCGGTTCTTCGCGGCCGAAGTGGCCGTAGGCCGCGGTCTTGGCGTAGATCGGGCGAAGCAGGTCGAGCGCCTGGATGATGCCCTTCGGGCGCAGGTCGAAATGCCGGCCGATCAGCTCGACGATCTTTTCGTCGGCGATCCGCCCGGTGCCGAAGGTCTCCACCATCAGCGAAACCGGGCGGGCGACGCCGATGGCGTAGGCGATCTGTACCTCGCAGCGCTCGGCGAGGCCGGCGGCGACGACGTTCTTGGCGACGTGGCGCGCGGCGTAGGCGGCCGAGCGGTCGACCTTCGACGGGTCTTTGCCGGAGAAGGCGCCGCCGCCGTGGCGCGCGGTGCCGCCGTAGCTGTCGACGATGATCTTGCGCCCGGTCAGTCCGCAGTCGCCGTGCGGCCCGCCGACGACGAAGCGCCCGGTCGGATTGATCAGGTAGCGGGTCTTGTCGGTGAGCATCTCCTTGGGCAATACCGGCTTGATGATTTCCTCGATCACCGCTTCGGTGATCTGGGCGTGCGACACCTCCGGGTCGTGCTGCGTGGAGACGACGACGGTATCGATGGCCGCCGGCCGGCCGTCGACGTAGCGCACCGAGAGCTGGCTCTTGGCGTCGGGGCGCAGCCACGGCAGGCGGCCGTCCTTGCGCACCTCGGCCTGGCGCTGCATGACGCGGTGCGCGTAATAGATCGGAAACGGCATCAGCGTCGGCGTCTCGCGGCAGGCGTAGCCGAACATCAGGCCTTGGTCGCCGGCGCCTTGGTCGAGGTCGATTCCCTGGCCCTCGTTGACGCCCTGGGCGATGTCCGGCGACTGGCGGTTGATCGCGGTGAGGATGGCGCAGCTCTTGTAGTCGAAACCGGCCTCCGAATCGTCGTAGCCGATACGCCGGATGGCTTGCTGGGCGATCTCGCGGTAGTTGATGTGCGCCTTGGTGGTGATCTCTCCGGAGACCACCACGAGTCCGGTGGACACCAGCGTTTCGCAGGCCACGCGGCCTTGCGCGTCCTCGCTCAGGACGGCGTCGAGGACGCTGTCCGAAATCTGGTCGGCGACTTTGTCGGGATGGCCTTCACTGACCGATTCCGAGGTGAATAGGTACTCTCTTGGCATGATTTCCGCTCCATAAAAAAACCCCGGTAAGGCGGCGTTGCCGGCCCCGGGGTTCGAGCAGACGACGCTTTAGCAGTATTTCACGATGCCCGTCACGGCATCTTTTTTCGCCCTGCAAGTTGTCCTGATTAACTCGGCGAATGGGATAATTATATTTTTTCGCCGGGATCGAGTCAAACCCGGCGCGTGCTGAAAACGATTCGGAAATGATTCGGGAGTGAGCGCTTGATCCTGCTTTTTCGCCTGTTGAGCCGCCTGCCGCTGGCTTGGCTGCACCGCCTCGGCGCGGCGGCCGGCTGGATCGCGTGGCTCTTCTCGCCGACTTACCGCCGCAACATGCGCGACAACATGCGGCTGGCCCTGGGCCAGGACGGCGAGGCGCGCGCGCGCGCGGCGGCGGTCGCGCACGCCGGCCGGCAATCCTTCGAGCTGCCGAAAATCTGGCTGCGGCCGCTCGACGAAGTCGCCGCCCGCGTCGTCGAGGTCTCGGGCTGGGAACTCGCCGAGGCGGCGACGCGCGCCGGCAAGGGAATCCTGTATCTCACGCCGCATCTGGGCTGCTTTGAAATCACCGCGCAATACTTGTCGACGCGCGCGCCGATCACCGTCCTTTACCGGCCGCCCAGGCAGCGGTGGCTGCAGGCGCTGATCGAGACCGGGCGGTCGCGCGCGCGGCTGCATATCGCCCCGGCCGACCTTTCCGGCGTGCGCGCGCTGTTCAAGGCGCTCAAGCGCGGCGAGGCGGTGGGCATGCTGCCCGACCAGGCGCCGAAACAGGGAGAAGGGCGCTGGCTGGATTTCTTCGGCCGCCCGGCCTACACCATGACCCTGGCCGCCCGGCTCAGCGAAAGCGGCGCGGCGGTGCTCATGATCTGGGCCGAGCGGCTGCCCGGCGGCGCGGGCTACCATATCCGCCTGCGCGCGCCCGCGCCGGCGATCGAGGGGACGCTCGAAGAGCGCGCCCGGCGCATCAACGGCGAAATCGAAGGCTTGATCCGGCAATGCCCGGAGCAATACCTGTGGGGCTACAACCGCTACAAGCGCCACCGCGGCGCCGGAGCGCCGGCGGAAGAAAACTGATGCGACTGGCCTTTTGCCTCTACAAATACTTCCCGTTCGGCGGGCTGCAGCGCGATTTCCTGCGCATCGCGCTGGCTTGCCAGGCGCGCGGCCACGCGATCCGGGTTTACACGCTCGAATGGACGGGCGACATTCCGGAGGGATTCGAGCTGAGCGTCGTGCCGGTGAGCGCGTTTACCAACGCGCGCCGCTACGCCCGCTTCGGCGATTGGGTGGAGCGCGATCTCGCCCGCCGTCCGGCCGACCGGGTGATCGGCTTCAACAAGATGCCGGGCCTGGACGTCTATTTCGCCGCCGATCCCTGCTACCAGGAAAAGGCGCGCACCCTGCGCGGCCCGCTGTACCGGCTTTCCGGGCGCTACCGCCACTTCGCGGCCTGCGAGCGCGCCGTGTTCGCGCCGGAGAGCCGGACCGAAATCCTGATGATCTCGCCGGCGCAGCAAGCGTTTTTCGAAAAGCACTACGGTACGCCGAAGCGGCGTTTCCACCTGCTGCCGCCCGGCATTTCCCGCGATCGCCGCGCCCCGCCCGACGCCGCCGGGATTCGCCGGGATTTCCGGCGCGAGTTCGCGCTGGACGAGGACGGCCTGCTGCTCCTGCAAATCGGCTCGGGCTTCAAGACCAAGGGACTCGACCGCAGCATGAAGGCGCTCGCCAGCCTGCCGGAAGCGCTGCGCGCGCGCGCCCGGCTGATCGCCATCGGCGAGGACGATCCGGCGCCGTTTCTGCGCCTGGCCCGCGCACTCGGCATCGCCGGACGCGCCGCCATCCTGCCGGGACGCGGCGACATCCCGCGTTTCCTGCTCGGCGCCGACCTGCTGCTGCATCCGGCGTACAACGAAAACACCGGCACGGTGCTGCTCGAAGCCCTGGTGGCCGGCCTGCCCGTGTTGACCACCGCGGCGTGCGGCTACGCGCATTACGTCGAGCAGGCCGACGGCGGCCACGTCGTCGCCGAGCCTTTCGCGCAGAAAGCGCTGGACGCCGCGCTCGAACAGATGCTCTCCGACCCGGCGGCGCGGCGGCGCTGGCAGGCCAACGCGCTGCGCTTTGCCGAAACGGCGGACATCTACGGCAACGCCGAGCATGCCGCCGAACTGATCCTGGGGGATCATTCATGAGTCTGGAAAAAGCGGTTAGAGCCTGTTCACGATTTTCTCTGGGAGCGCGGAGCACCAGCCCCGCAACAGCGGCGGCAGTGTCATGGCGCTGGCCAAAAGCGGGGCAGAAGCCCCGCGCTCCCAGGTTCTTTCCATGTTACGCAACGCGCCGCACGATTCAAGGGCCGTCGAAGACGATGAGCGACGGCTGCGCCGCCGGAGAGAACGACCGGCGGGAGGCGCTTCGCTTTCCCGCCCTACGGTCTGGCCGATGCCAACGACGCCACATAGAGCAATGGCCCTGCCGCGCTCCCAGAGAAGATCGTAAACAGGTTCTTAGAGCGTTTTACGTTTTAATACGGACAGCGGCAATTTCGATCCCGTCATTCCGGCGCAAGCCGGAATCCAGGAATTTTGAGGAACGAACTGGGTCCCGGCTTCTGCCGGGACGACGCGCTGATTCCTAAACCAACGGTTATGCGATGAAATGTGGCAATACTTAACCAGAAAAAGTTCTAAGAAGCTGTTTGCGATTTTCTCTCTGGGAGCACAGGCATCTTACACAAGTCCATTATGAAAGCCTCACTCCGAGCCGCCTCTGGGAGCGCGGGGCGGCAGCCCCGCAACAGCGGTGGCGGTGTCATTGCGCTGGTCAAAAGCGGGGCTGGTGCCCCGCGCTCCCAGATTGCATGGAATCCACCCATTGGGCGAATTTGCGGGTGGAGGGTGGATTGAGCGTTCTGATTTTCGTTGTGCCGTTATAGGTTGAATCAAGCTTTTCGACATGAGCGAGCCGCAAGTCATTCTCGAAGAACCGTTCCGTTCGCTGTGGGCCGGGCGCGATCCCTTTGCCGCCGTCGAGGCGCTGCGCGGGGAGGTGTTCCGCGAACTCGAGGCGCGCCGCACCTTGCGCGCCGAGGTCGGCGGGCGAGGCTATTTCGTCAAGATTCATCGCGGCGCCGGCTGGGCCGAAATCGTCAAGAACCTGCTGTGCCTGCGCCTGCCGGTGCTCGGCGCGGGCAACGAGTGGCGGGCGATGGCGCGGCTCGGGCAACTCGGCGTCGATACCCTGCGCGGCGTCGCCTTCGGGCAGCGCGGCCGCAATCCGGCGGCGCGGCGCTCCTTTCTCGTCACCGAGGAGCTGGCGCCGACGGTCAGCCTGGAGGACTTCTGCCGCGACTGGCCGGCCCACCCGCCGCCGCCAGCGCTGAAGCACGCGCTGCTCCGGCGCGTCGCCGGCATGGCGCGGCGCATGCACCAGGGCGGCGTCAATCATCGCGATTTCTATCTCTGTCATTTCCTGCTGCATCTCGACCCTGCGCCCGCGCCGGAGCGCCTGAAGCTGTCGCTGATCGACCTGCATCGCGCGCAGCTTCGCCCGGCGACGCCGCGGCGCTGGCGCGACAAGGACCTCGCCGCGCTGTACTTCTCGGCGCTGGACGTCGGCCTGACCCGGCGCGATGTGTTCCGTTTCCTGAAAGCCTATTTCGCCCGTCCGCTGCGCGACATCCTGCGCGACGAGCGCTCGTCGCTGGCGCGGCTCGCCGCCGAGGCGCAGCGGCTATCCCGGCGTTACCTTCGCAAATACGCGGCGGGGACGGCGTGAACTCCTGGTGGTTCGATCCGGAACTGAACGGCGGCGTCGCCGGACGCGCGTTCGCCAGCCTGGAACAGGTATTCGCGCTCAGCGGCGAGCGCGTCACCAGCGACCCCTTCAGCGAAGTGCTGCGCGTCGAACGCGAAGGGCGGCGCTACTACGTCAAGCGCTACGCCGGCAACGGCAAGACGGCGCGCCGGCGTTGGTTCGGACTGCGCCAATGGCTCTCGCCGCCGCGCGTGCGGGCGGAATGGCGGAACCTGCTGGCCTTCCGCGAATGGGGCATCCCCACCGCGCGCCTGGCGGCCTACGGCATCGAGCGCCGCTACGGCGGTTTCCGGCGCGGCGCGCTGGTCACCGAGGAAATCCGCGATACCGCCGATCTGGCGCTCCTGGCGCAACAGGGCGACGCGCGCCTGCACGACCGGCGCTGGCTGTCCCAGGTATCGGCGCAGGTGGCGCTTTTGACCCGGCGCATGCACGACGCCGGTTTCGCGCACAACGACCTCAAGTGGCGCAATCTCCTGGTCAGCGACGGCCCGTCGCCGGTCGTTTACGTGATCGACTGTCCGAACGGCCGGTTCTGGCGGGGACCGTTCCTGGACTTTCGCAGGATCAAGGATCTCGCCTGCCTGGACAAGCTCGCCAAGCACCATTTGACGCGCGCCCGGCGCATGCGCTTCTACCTCGACTACGCCGGGCACGCCCGCTTGAGCGCGGACGACAAGCGGCGCGTGCGCCGCGTCGTCGGCTTCTTCGAGGGGCGCGAATGAGCGGCGGCCCGCAGACGGAGATCCCGTGCCTGTCGTCCGACGCGCTGCGCCGCGGCGGGCGCGAACCGGCGACGCCCTTCCAGGTGCGCGGCGAAGACGGCGAAATCATCGTCGTCTCGCGCCTGCTGCGCGTGCTGCCCGGCAAGCGCCTGGTTGGCGAGGCCGAGTGGTGCGGATGGCGCGGGCGGCGCGTGCTGGCCAAGCTGTTCGTCGGCCGCGACGGCGATCGCCGCTGGGCGCGCGAACGGCAAGGACTCGCGCTGCTGCGCGACGCCGGCCTGCCGACGCCGGAAGTGGCCCGCGCCGGACGGATCGAAGGCGGCGGGCGTTTCCTGCTGACCGAGTTCCTCGAAGCCTCGCGGACGCTGGCCGAACGCTGCGCCGGCAGCGAAACCGAAACCCCGGCGCCGGAAGACGCGCCCGCCTTGGAGGCCCTGCGCCCGGCGTTCGCCCTGCTCGGGCGATTGCACGCCGCGGGCTTGATCCAGACCGACCCGCATCTCGGCAATTTCCTCGAACACCAGGGCGCGCTGTACCTCATCGACGGCGACGGCGTGCGGCGCGCGCGGGCTGGCGACGGCGCGCGCGCGCGGCAGGCGCTGGACAACCTGGCGCTGCTGGCCGCGCAGTTGCCGCCGGCCTGGGAATCGCGCGTCGACGCCCTGCTCGACGCCTACGCGCCGGAATACACGCAGGAATACACGCAGGAACACGCGCTTCCGAACTTCGAGTGCGACGTCCTGGCGCGGGCCATCGAACAGGCGCGGGCGCGGCGGCTTGCGCATTTTCTCGGCAAGACGCTGCGCGATTGCAGCCAGTTCGCCGTGCGCCGCACGGCCCGCCGCTTTTCCTCGGTGGTGCGCGCGGAAAGCGAAGCGCTGGCGGCGCTGCTCGACGCCCCCGACGCGGCGATCGCGCGCGGCGCGCTGCTCAAGGACGGCAACACCTGCACCGTGGCCCGCGTCGAAGTCGATGGACGGGCGCTGGTGGTCAAGCGTTACAACCTGAAAAACCCGTGCCACGCCCTGTCGCGCTGCTGGCGTCCGAGCCGCGCCTGGCACGCCTGGCTGGCCGCGCATCGGCTGGCCTTCCACGGCGTGGCGACGCCCGCGCCGCTGGCCCTGGTCGAGGAGCGGGCCGGCCCCTTGCGGCGGCGCGCCTTCCTGGTCACCGAATTCTGTCCGGGCGATGAGCTGGGACAGCGCCTCGCGCCTGGGCGCGAACCGGACACCGCCGAAGCGGCGGCGATCGGCGCGCTTTTCGGCCTGCTTTTTCGCCTGAAGATCACGCACGGCGACCTGAAAGCGACGAATTTCCTGTGGCGCGGCCCGCGCCTCGTGCTCCTCGATCTCGACGCCGTGACCTTGCATCGGAGCGAAGCCGCCTTCGCGCGCGGCTGGCGGCGCGACCGCGCGCGCTTCCTGCGCAACTGGCCGGCGGACTCGGCGCTCCACCGCTGGCTCGACGCGCATCTGCCGGAAGTCCGATGACGCGCGGACTGGCGATCATGGAACACCCGGATTTCCTGGCGCTGAAAGCCGGCGCCGAGGTGCTCGAAGCCGACTCGTACGGCGAGAAGGTGCTGCGCCTGCCCGACGGCCGCATCCTCAAGCTGTTCCGGCGCAAGCGGCTGATCACTTCGGCGGCGTGGTATCCGTACGCCCGGCGCTTCGTCGACAACGCCGCCGCGCTGGCCGCGCGCGGAATACCCGTCCCGCGCGTGATCGCCGCGCTGCGCGTGCCGTCGGCAAAGCGCGACGCGGTACTCTATTGGCCGCTCGCCGGGAGCACCCTGCGCGCCCTGCTCCGGCAGGGACTCGACGCCGAGAGCGAAGGCCGGATCAAGCGCCTGTTCACCGCCTTCGTCATCCGCCTGCACGCGCACGGCGTCTATTTCCGCTCGCTGCACCTGGGCAACGTCGTCCTGACCCCCGCCGGCGAACTCGGCCTGATCGACTTCGCCGACCTGCGCATCCACCGCCGTCCGCTACCAACGTTCATGCGCCGCCGCAACATCCGGCGAATGCTCGAAATTCCCGGCGAACGCGGCTGGATCGACGAGGAAGCGATCATGGGGGCGCGGCACGCGCCGTTCCAGGAACCGTAGGGCGGGAAAGCGCAGCGCCTCCCGCCGGTCGTTCCCTCTGGCGGCGCAGCCGCCGCTCATCAGAGGACAGAGGACAGTTCAGTTACCGGCGCTTCGCGCCGGAGGTTTACGACCGGAGGATTGCATCCGCCCTACATGGCTCGTCGTCCCGGCGCAAGCCGGGACCCAGTTCGTTCTCTCCGACGCAGCCGCTTTTATTGTTCGGCGGTCTTGAATCGTGCGGCGCGTGGCGCCGTGAAACGGACCGGCGGGTGGCGCTTCGCTTTCCCGCCCTACGGGTCAGGGATCAGATGCCAGGTATCAGTATTCTTGCGGACGCGAAGCGCCCGGTAATCACCGCCATTTTCGCGCGCACCGAGATAGTGCGATTGCCCTGGGGAGCGCGGGGCACCAGCCCCGCTTTTGGTCAGCGCCATGACACTGCCGCTGCTGTTGTGGGGCTGGTGCCCCGCGCTCCCAGAGAAGACCGCAAACAGGTTATAACGCCCTCACTCCACAGGTGTCCGGTTGAAATAGAATGAACGCTTGCCATCACGCGGCCTCGATCAAAGAAATTAGTGCTCATCTGCGATTTCCAGGATAATTACTGTCCTCTGTCCTCTGTCCTCTGTCTTCTGACCCCTGACCCCTGACCCCTGAAACCTGAACATGACTGAACAAGAACTTCTCGCCGCCGGCGTCCGGCGGGTCAATTCGCGGCAGCTTTATCCGGCGCAGCATCGGCCGGACGACGCGGGGTTGCCGATGCTGGTCGTGGAAAATCCGCTCGGGCGCGCCGTCGTGGCCTTGCAGGGCGCGCACGTCATGGCTTTCCGGCCGGCGGGGCGGGACGAACTGTTGTGGGTCTCGCCGAAAACCGCGCTGCGCGAAGGCGTGCCGATCCGGGGCGGCATTCCGCTGTGCCTGCCGTGGTTCGGCCTCGGGGCGGACGGCAAGACGATGCATGGTTTCGCCCGCACCGTGGAATGGAGCGTCGCCGCCGCCGGGCGTCTGGCGGACGGCGCGACGCGCCTGGCGCTGGAGCTGGCGGGCGACGCGGCGAGCAACGCGCTGTGGCCGTTCGCTTTCCTCTTCCGTCTGGAAATCGAAGTCGGCGCGACGCTGAAGTTGAGTATCGAGGCGCGCAATCGCGGTGCGGACGCCGCGCCGCTGGCCTTTGCCTTCCACACCTATTTCGCCGTTCCGGACGTCGCCGCGGCCCGCGTGGCCGGCTTGGACGGCGTCGGCTACATCGACAAGACGGACGATCTCGCGCGCAAACGGCAATCCGGCGAACTGCGCGTCGAGGCCGCGACCGACCGCGTTTACCTCGGCGTTCCGCGACGCCAGACGATCACCGCCGGCGACCGGCGCGTCGAAATCGAATCCGACGCCCGCTGCGCCGTCGTCTGGAACGCCTGGAACAAGGACCGGGACATTCCCGACCTCGGCGAAGGCAATCACGTCGGCTACCTGTGCGTCGAGCGCGGCGACGTCGCGGACCACGCCGTGACCCTGCCGCCCGGCCAAAGCTACCGGAGGTGGATGAGTGTCGGGTGACAGGTGGCAGGTGTCGGGTGGCAGGTGGCAGGTGGCAGGTGCCGGGTGACAGGTGTCGGGTGGCAGGTGGCAGGTGGTAGGAGGAACTTGCGGCGCTTCGCGCCGCCCCTGGGAGCGCGGGGCACCAGCCCCCCTTTTTTTGCCCCGCCCCAACCAGACCCCCCCCCTTGGGGGGGGTGGGGGCCCCCCCCCTCCCAGGTTCCGCCCTGCCGGGCGTGCGGGGCTTTCGCTCCGCAAGAATTGCTGATCCTTGATCCACCGCTGTTGCGGGGCGGAAGCCCCGCGCTCCCAGGTTCCGCCCTGCCGGGCGTGCGGGGCTTTCGCCCCGCAAGAATTCCTGACACCTGCCCCCGGCCCCCTGACACCTGACACCTGACACCTGACACCTGACACCTGTTCCCTGACACCTGTCACCTGCCCCCTGTCACCTGATACCTGACCTCTGATACCTGTCACCCGCCCCCTGTCCCCCCGATGGTCAGGCCGTCGATGCGCAGGGTGGGCTGGCCGACGCCTACGGGGACGCTTTGGCCGTCCTTGCCGCATACGCCGATGCCGGGGTCGAGCTTGAGGTCGTTGCCGATCATCTTTACCTGGTTCATCGCTTCCGGGCCGTTGCCGATCAGGGTCGCGCCCTTGATCGGGTGGGTGACTTGGCCGTTCTCGATCATGTAGGCCTCGGACATCGAGAAAACGAACTTGCCGTTGGTAATATCCACCTGTCCGCCCCCGAAGTTGACGGCATAGACGCCTTTCTTCACCGAGCGGATGATTTCCTCGGCGCTCTTGTCGCCGTTGACCATCGTGGTGTTGGTCATGCGCGGCAGCGGCAGGTGCGCGAACGATTCGCGGCGCGCGTTGCCGGTCACCGGCACGCCCATCAGGCGGGCGTTCAGGCTGTCCTGCAGGTAGCCGCGCAGGACGCCGTCCTCGATCAGCACGTTGCGTTGCGTCGGGTTGCCCTCGTCGTCGATGTTGAGCGAGCCGCGCCGGCCGGGCAGCGTGCCGTCGTCGACCACGGTGACGCCCTGGGCCGCGACGCGCTGGCCGACGCGGCCGGAAAAGGTCGAACTGCCCTTGCGGTTGAAATCGCCTTCGAGGCCGTGCCCCACCGCCTCGTGCAGCAGGATACCGGGCCACCCCGGCCCGAGTACCACGGGCATGCGCCCGGCCGGCGCCGGGCGGGCGTCGAGGTTGGTCAGCGCCTGACGCACCGCCGCGCGGGCGTATTCGCGCAACACCTCGTCGCTGAAGAAATCGTAGCCGCTGCGCCCGCCGCCGCCCGACGAGCCTTGTTCGCGCCGGCCGTCCGCGCCTTCGACGACGACCGTCAGCGACACCCGCGCCAGCGGCCGCGCGTCGGCGGCCAGCCGGCCGTCGCTGCCGGCCACCAGGATCAGCTCGTACTCGCCGGCGAGCTGCGCCATGACCTGCGTCACGCGCGCGTCCTCGGCGCGGGCCAGGGCTTCGAGGCGTTCGAGCAGGCGCACCTTGGCGGAGGCGTCGAGCGAGGCCAGCGGATCGTACGCCAGGTACAGCGCGTGCGCCTTCCGCTCCTTGAACGCGCCGCGGCGCACGCGCCGCCGCTGTCCCGCCGCGGCGATGGCGCGCACCGTCGCCGCGGCGTCGGACAGCACCGGCAGGCTGATGTCGTCGGAATAGGCGAAGGCGGTTTTCTCGCCGCTCAGCGCGCGCACGCCGACCCCTTCGTCGATGTTAAAGCTGCCCGACTTGACGATGCCCTCTTCCAGGCTCCAGCCCTCGGAACGGCTGTACTGGAAATACAGGTCGGCATGATCGACCTCGTGCGCCGCGATGCTCCCGAGCACCCGGTCCAGGCTGCCCAGGTCGAGGCCGTAGGGCGTGAGCAGGATACTTTGCGCCTGCGCGAGCAGGGATGGGTCTTTCTCGTCTTTCTCGGTCATGGACGTTCCATAGTGACGGGGGGTTCAGAGTTCAGAGGACAGAAGACAGAAGACAGTAATATTTGCGGGCGCGAAGCGCCCGGTAGCCGAACTGTCCTCTGTCTTCCGTCCTCTGTCCTCTGAACTTCGCATTGTAAAGGACTTCGCGGCGTATCCTGGAGCCGGGGGCAAGAAACAGGGTAATCACACCCTGTGGCGTCGTTTGCGTCGTGGTGATTTTCCGGGTTCGCTTGGGCGTTGGCGCGAAACCGTTGGCGCACACCGTAGGGCGGGAAAGCGCAGCGCCTCCCGCCGGTCCCCTTTACGGCGCAACGCGCCGCACGATTCAACGGCCGTCGAATGATAGCGGCGGCTGCGCCGCCGGAGAGACCGCCCGGCGGGAGGCGCTTCGCTTTCCCGCCCTACTGTCGGGGATCGGGTGTCAGGTGACAGGGTTTACCGGCGCTTCGCGCCGCAAATTCCTGTCACCTGCCACCTGCCACCTGCCACCTGTTACCTGCCACCTGTTACCTGCCACCTGTCACCCGTCGCGAAGCTCATGGAACGATCTGATCGGCGATATGCTGCTCGATCAGAACCTTCACCGTCGCATCGTAGGCGTTGGTATAGACATCGAAGGTATGGCCGGTATTGATTCCCGTGCCGACTTCTGTGCCGCTCTTTGTCCACTCGGCTCCCACGCCATCCTTCAAGCTCACGGAATCGCCGGAACCGCCCAGGATGGTCAGGATATTGTCGCCGTCGGTGATGTCTATCACGTCCTGCGCCGACAGGCTCACGCTCTGCTTCTGTCCATTGTTCAACAAGTCGATGCGTTCGATGTTGCTCAGCTTGTTCCCACTGCCGATACTCGAAAAATCGAGATCTGAAACATTGGCGGGCAACAGCACGGTGTCGATGCCCAAGCCTCCATCCAAGCCACTGGTTCCGTCGTACATACGGGTGTCGTCGCCGGCCGTGCCATCGGTATTGAAAGCGATGACCAGCCTGGCGAAGTCTGGATCGAGAGAGGAGTCGGAGTCTGTCACATAGTAGGTGAATACCTCGTCCGGGAGACCGGAGGTATCGGATATGTGATCAAACACCTTATAGGTATAGTGGCCGTCCTCGTATATCCGCAAGGTGCCGGAATCTCCCTCTATCTCGAAGTAGCCGTCCTCCAGATCCGTCACCATTCCTCCGGCAGAGCTGCTTACACCAAACACCGACTTGGCATCTCCGCCTGGCGTGGGGCTGATGTAGTCGTTATCACTACTCGATCGGTACTTGAAGGTGTCGTTATCGATGACGTTGCCCCCCACCTGCTTTGCGCCGCCGACTACATAGGCGAGATCATCGTTGGCGTGCGGCACGCTGTCATCGACGGCGATTTCCATGGTCGCCGAGGCAAATTGGCCGTCGGCATCCGTGATCACGATCTCGATTTCATCAATGAGCGTGCGGCCCAGGCCGTCCGGGTCAGTGTATGGCGACTCATTGTTGAACGTACCCGGATTGCCATCTCCATCGCTATCGTTGTAGTCCAACGGGGTGTAGCGGTATTGGATCGTGCTGTTGGCGGCGTCGTAGCCGATGATGCTGATCTCGCCATATTTTGTCAGGATAGGCCCAAACGGGTGATCGCTGCTGGCGGCCTCGAGTTGGGCCTTGGTGATTACCACCTCGTCACCGTTCCTGTCGGTAATGGTCAGCGCGGCGGCCTCGTTGAGCCCATCCTTGGCCTCGAACTCAAATTCTCCTTCCAGCGTCGCTCCTTCCAGGACTATGCGGTCATAGCTATTCGGGTTATTGCGATCCGAATTCGGAATGGTCAGATCGACGCCGTCGTCCGTGCCGTTGATGGTGATGGTCAGGGTGGCGTCGCTGGTGTCGCCGTCGCTGTCGGTGATCGTGTAGGTGAAGGTGTCGTCGAGCGTGTCGCCTTCGCCGAGCGCCTGCACCTTCGGGTCGCTGTTGTTGAGGGTGTAGGTGTAGCTGCCGTCGGGATTGAGTACCAGTGTGCCGTATTGGCCGGCCACATTGCCGCCGACGACACCCGCCACATTGTTGTGGCCCGTTACGCCAGTGACCGTCGTGGGATCATCCGCGCCCTTCGTGTCTTGGCCCGGCCCCTCGTCGGTGACGACGTTGCCGCTCGCCGTCAGCGTCGTGTCTTCCTTCACGGAGTTGGCGTCGTCCTTGGCTTCCGGCGCCGTGTCGGTGATGTTGATCACCAGATTGCCGTCTTGCGTGTCGCCGTCGGCGTCCTTGACCACGATGGGAATCGTGTCGAGCACTTCGGCATTGCTGCTGTGGTCCTTGCTCGTGCCGTTCGGGTCGTAGTGCCAACTGACTTCGCCCGTCGCCGGGTCATAGCCGTTGATGGTGAGTACGCCTTCCGGCGTGGTGACGGTAATCGGGGTCGTGCCGCTGTTTTCGAGTTCTTCCTTGCCGATGACCCGGTCGCCATCCTTGCCGGTAATGGTCAGCGCGGCGTCCGGGGCGAGTCCGTCCGGGGCGGTGATGGTGAAGCTGCCGTCCTTCGTCTGGTTTTCCGGGACGCTGTCGTTGCCGCTGGCCGCCGCGTTGGTGTCCGGAACCGTCAGCGTGGGAATGCCTTCGTCCGTACCGTTGATGGTGATGACCAGGGTGGTCGTGCTGGTGTCGCCGTCGCTGTCGGTGATCGTGTAGGTGAAGGTGTCGTCGAGCGTGTCGCCAGTGTTTAGCGCCTGGACCAGCGGGTCGTTGTTGTTGTGGGTGTAGGGGTAAGTGCCGTCGCTGTTGAGCACCAACGTGCCGTACTGGCCTGTTACCACGCTGCCGACGTTGCCCGCCGCCGAAGCTGGCGTTCCGGCGTTTACGCCGGTGACCGTCGTGGGGTTGTCCGCGCCCGGCGTGTCGGCTACATCCGAACTCGCGGCGCCCAGCCCGCCGAGGACGTTGCCGCTCGCGGTCGTCGCCGTATCCTCCGTTACGGAATTGCTGTCCGGGCGGGCCTGCGGCGCCGTGTCGGTGATGTTGATCACCAGATTGCCGCTCGCCGTGTCGCCGTCGGCTTCCTTGACCACGATGGGAATGGTGTCGAGCACTTCGGCATTGTTGCTGTGGTCCTTGCTCGTGCCCGCCGGGTCGTAGTGCCAATTGACCGTACCCG
>JAISQQ010000231.1 GCA_031274075.1 Accumulibacter sp. | reverse complement strand
CGGACTAACCCCCGGGTCGTCAAGCGACGGTGCAAGCAATTTCCTTCACGCAAGGGGAACGAAACGCTCAATCTGAGGTATCACTGGACCGTGGAAATTGTTAAGTGAACGGCATTGGTTCCACTCCTCTGTTTTAAGGAAACTCAAGGAAACACTCCCCCTGGGAACGGCCAGCCTGAAAAACGGATGGGGTTCCCATTCGGATAAGTGAGAATCAGCCTTCGCGCGGCCGCTTTGCCGACCGGCGTGATTTCCCGCCTTCGCGGGTTTGCTTCGTTCGCGCCGCGACTCGATGCGGACCGGAAGGGAACGTCTTCCGGCCGCCCCGCGTCAGAACACGATGAAGTTCAGGACCAGCATGGCGACCATGCCGCCGATGCCGGGGATGAGCGTGCGCTGCACGATCTTGAAGGGCGAGCATTCGCCGGATTTGCTGACGGCGATGATCACGCCCGCCACGGGTGAAATGGCGCGGCCCATGCCGGCCATCAACTGCATCGGCAGGATCATGGAGACGGCGCTGGCGCCGAAGCTGACGGCGATGTCCGGGGCCAGCTTGGAGAAGGCGAAGAAGGCGGCGACCCCCGAGCCGGTGATGGCGGCGGTGACGCCGACCAGCAGGGTCATGACCACGGTCATGGCGCTGAAACCGAAGCCCGCGCCCTGCACGGAACCGATGATGAAAGTCATCGCGCCGGTGGCCTGGAAGCCTTGGGCGAAGACATCGGCGCAGACGAGCAGCGAAACGACGCTGGTGAACATCTTGCCCATGCCGCCGAAAAAGGTCTGGAAGCCCTTGAACGCGCCCTTTACGTCACGCTTCACCAGGAGTTCGGCCAACAAGGCGAGCAGCGCGCCGATGATCATCGCGGTCACCACGTGCATGCTGATGTTCTTGACCAGCAAGGGGCTGAACACCAGCACCAGGGCGATGGGGATGACCGGCAGCAGCGCGTAGAACGCCGGCGCGGCGTTGTCCTCCGCTTTCTGCTCGATCGTCTCTTCCGTGGCGATAGCCACGTGCCCCTCTTTCTTGTCGAAGTATTTGGCGGTGAAGTAGATCAAAACGGCGACCACGATCATCACCCCGATGGCGACGGGAAGCTGGTAGCGGACGAAATACACGGCGCTTTCCATGCCGGAACGTTCGGCCGCCAGGTTGGCGGTGCCGACCGCCGGGCCGAGGTCCATGAAGGCGGTCATGCCGATCATCGCCGCCGCGGCCGCCTTGCTGACGCCGAGACGGACGAGGATCGGAAAGAAGGTGACCAACAGCAGCATGGCCAGGCCCGCGGCGCTGGAAATGGCCACGTGCAGAACCTGGCCGAAGACATAGCCCACGGCGAGGATGACGTAGGGCGCCTTGATCAGGTACAGCGGCCGGATACACAGATTCACCATGGCGTTGGACGCCTTGATGTGGTCCATGTAGTCGGCGAAGCCGCCGGCCGCCATGATGATCAGGCCGATGCCGGCGATCTGCGTGGTGAGCGAGTCCTTGGCAAAGGCGAAGATGTCGAAGCCCGCCCAGCCGACGGATTTCGCCTTGCCGTAAAGAATCGACTGTTCGGGAAAGAAAATCGCCGTGACCGTCAGCAGCACGACGCCGGCAATCAGGAGCACGGTCTGCGGCTGGTAGTTCTTGACGATGAACCACGCGGCGATGAGGGTTACGAGGATGCTGATGAGGAATCCGGTCATGATTTTCTCCCGTCTTGCGCCAGATTGCCGGACAGGAAGTCGCGGATCAGCGCGTCATAGTATTCGGGCGCCTGGAAATAAGGCGCGTGGGCCAGCCCGGGCATTTCAATGTGCCGGGTGTAGGGAACCCGCGCCAGCAAATCCTCCTTGAGACGCGGCGCGACGACCTTGTCGATTTCGCCCGTCAGGATCAGGATGGGTCCCTTCAGTTGGGGCATCAGGGGCCGGTTGTCGGCGAGCTGCAGCATGCGCGAGGCCCGGCGCAGGCCCTCCGGCCGGGTTTCCGCCGCGACTTCGGCGGCGTAATGGAATACCGCGCCGCTTTCATCGCAGCCGGGCAGCAAATCCCGCGCCCGGGCAAGGCCATAGGCTTCCTTGCCGTCCCGTTTCAGCTCCGCCATGCGCTTTTCAAATTTTTCCGACACCGGCGCGGTTTCCGGCTCGCCGTAGCCCGGATGCGAGCAGGAGAGGACCAATTGCTCGACCTTGCCGGGATAAAGCGCCGCGAAACGCGCCCCTACCGTGCCGCCCATCGAATGGCCGACCAGCGCCACAGGCGCGCCGCCGATGGCGTCGAGGAAGGCGTCGAGCGCCGTCACATAGGCGCCGATGGCGATCGGCTGATCGTCCGACTCGCCGTAACCCGGCGCGTCCCAGGCCACGACCCGCCAGGACGCCGAGAAATCCTCCAGTTGGAACGCCCAGGAACGCGAACTGCCCAGATTGCCGTGCAGGAACAGCAGCGTCCTGCCCTCGCCTTTTTCCCGGTACGAAATCTTGCCAAGCCGGGTGTCCGCGATTTTCAGCGGCGGACACTCCGGCACCTTCAGGTTTCCAGAACTCGTCATGCTTTTCTCCCTTTCCACACATTCCACACTATGACCCTGGGCTTTTCCCGCCGTCCGGAGAGGACGGCGAAAAGGCCCGCTCGATTTGTTGAAACGACTTCGGCTTTCCTGTGCCTGAGATTTTAGTTTCATATTTTTAGTCTTATGGTACTTTTATATCATCGCTTGGGCCAAGTGTCAACAAGTGTCAACAAACATCGCATTTCGTGGAAAATGCCGGTTTTGCCTGAGCATCCGGCGCTTCTGGAGCCTGCCATGACAGCCAGCGATCCCCTGCTTGCCCGCCTGCCCGCCGTCGACAAACTGAGCGGGCACGAACGCACGCTCGCCGACTATTTCGAGAATTCTTATCCGCACATCGCCTTTTCCAACCTGGAGGACATCAGCACCGCCACCGGGGTCAGCAAGGCGACGGTGACGCGCTTCGTGCGCCGCCTGGGCTACGGCGACTTCCGCGCCTTCAGCCGCGCCGTCAAGGAAGAGGTCGCCCAGAACTTCGACTTGCCGGTGGAACGCTCGGCGCAAAGCAAGGAACAGGAAATCGGCGCCCATCCAGGGGAACTGCTGCGCCAGCATCTCGTCTTGGGCCAACGGAATTTGCAGCGCACCCTCGACCAGGTCGATGACGAAAGTTTCGCGGCGGTGCTGCGGCTCATCAGCGATCCGGAGCGGCGGCTGTTTCTCATGTCGGTCGCCACCGGGCGCATGCTGCTCGGTTATTTCTACCTGCTGGCCAAATACCGGCGGCCCAACGTCTGCCTCCTCGAAGGCACGGACCGCATCGCCCACGACGTGCTCGACGCCGAGCCGTCTTCGGTGTTGCTGGTGACCAATTTCGACCGCTTCCCGACCAGCGTGCTGGCGGTGATGAAGCATTTTCATGAACTCGGCGCGGAAACCATCCTGCTCAGCAACCGCCGCAGCAACCCGCTGCTACGCTACGCCCGGCATTCCCTGTTCGTCCACAGCGAAGCGGAAACCATCTTCAAGAGCCGCTGCGCCATGCTGGTGACGCTGGAAGCGCTCGTTTCGGGCATGGGGGTCAGGCTCCGCGAGGAAAACGCCAACCGCCTCGGCGCCATGGAGGGACTGTTCCGCGAGTTCGACATCTATCTGCGAAAGCGCGGGTGACGCGCGGGCGAACTTGCCGGATTTGCGTTATCGCCGGACTTCTGCGGGGGCCATCGCATTTGACTTTTGGCTACCCAAGCCAGCAAAGAATCTCGAAATCGAGGGAGGCGACCCGCGGTTTGCGCGGAAACGCAAGCGGCGTTCAGGTTAGGTGGTTTGGGACACGAGGTATCCCGCTACAATGTCTCCTCTCCTTTCCGTCCCTTCCCATAAAAAAACCATGCGCAAACCCGTCCTCTCTCCCCGCAACGACTTCGTCTTCAAGCGGCTCTTCGGCGACGTGCGCGACACCTCGCTGCTGACCGGCTTCCTCAAATCCGCCCTCGACCTGCCCCCAGAGGACTACCAGGAAGTCCGGATCGTCGATCCCCGTCTTTCGGGCAAAATGCCCGAAGACAAGGAAGGCATCCTCGACGTCAAGGTCAAGACCCCCAGCGGGAAGTTGATCGACATCGA
>JAISQQ010000228.1 GCA_031274075.1 Accumulibacter sp. | reverse complement strand
CCCGTTGTCGGCGACTTCGAGATAGGCGGCGCCGGCGCGGACGCCGCAGGCGACGTCGGCGCGTCCGCCTTCCGGCACGTGGCGCAGCGCGTTGGCGATCAGGTTGTCGAGCAGGATTTTCAGCGCGCCGGCGTCTCCCGGAACCGTGGCCTCCTCCTCGGCATGCGACACGCCGAGGTCGATACGGCGGACGGCCGCCAGCGCGGAGTAGCCGGTCACCGACTCGCGGACCAGCGCCGCCAGGCGGACCGGGGCGAACGGCGTCTCGGCGGCGCCGGGTTCCTGCCGGGCCAGGGTCAGCAACTGCTGTACGCCGTGCGTGGCGCGTTGCAATCCGTCCTTGAGATCGCCGAGCGCGGCGCGTCTTTCCTCGTCCGAATGCGCGCGCTCGACCAACTGCGCCTGCAATTGCAGCGCCGCCAGCGGCGTGCGCAACTCGTGCGCGGCGTCGGCGACGAAGGCCCGCTGGGCGTCGAGCGCCATCTTCAGGCGGCCGAGCAGGTCGTTCAGCGATTCGACCAGCGGCCGGACTTCTTCCGGTACGCCCGCGCCGGGAAGCGGATCGAGCAGGTCCGGCGTGCGCGCCGCCACCGATTCCGCCAGCCTGCCCAAGGGCCGCAGTCCCCATCCGACCAGCCGCCAGATCAGCAGGCCGAGCGCCGGCAAGAGGATGAAAAAGGGTTCGAGCGTGCGCCAGGCGGCTTCCGCCGCCCGGCGGTCGCGTACGCGCATCGGCTGCGCCACGGCGATCGTCTGGCCGTGGTACTGGATGGCGTAGAGACGCCAGGCGCCTTCCCGCGTCTCGGTCGTCGAAAAGCCCAGCCGGGTCAGTTCCGGCAGGGCGTCGTGCGGACGCGAGGAGAATATCGTCAGGCCGCTCTGGTCCCACACGCGGATCACGTAATCGAGGCTCTGGTCGCTGGCCAGCGCCTCGGCCGGCCCCAGGAGGCGCTGGTCGCGCAGCGACAGGGCGATCTGCTGCAGATGGTAGTCGAACAGCACGCCCGTTTCGTTCCACGCCACCCGGTAGGTGACCCAGCCGCCCAGCAGCATGGCCGCGCACAGCGCGCCGAGCAGCGCGACCAGCAGATGGCGGCGAATCGAATTCATCTTTCCGCCAGAACCATGTAGCCGACGCCGCGCACGTTGCGGATGCGTTCGGCGCCCAGCTTGCGGCGCAGCGAATGGATGTACACTTCGACGGCGTTGCTCTCGATCTCTTCGTTCCAGCCGTACAGGCTTTCCTCGATCTGGGCGCGCGACATCGGCACGCCCGGCTGTTTCATCAGCGCGTGCAGCAGCGCGAACTCGCGCTTGGAGAGCGCCACCGGGTGGCCGCCGAGCAGCACGGCGTGCGCCGCCGGATCGAGCGACAGCGCGCCGGCCTCGATCAGCGGCGTCGCGCGGCCGCTCTTGCGGCGCATCAGCGCGCGCACGCGCGCCGACAGTTCGTCGAGATCGAAGGGTTTGACGAGGTAATCGTCCGCGCCGGCGTCAAGCCCCTTGACCCGGTCGGCGACCGAATCGCGCGCCGTGATCACCAGCACCGGCAGGCTCACGCCCTTGCGGCGCCAGGCGGCCAGAAGTTCCAGTCCGTTCTTGCGCGGCAGGCCGAGGTCGAGGAGGATCAGTTCGTGTACTTCGCTGGCCAGGGCCGACTCGGCGGCGGCGCCGTCGCGCACCCAGTCGACGGTATAGCCGTCCTGTTTCAGGCCGCGCTGGACGCTGGCTCCGATCATCGGATCGTCTTCGACAAGCAGCAGGCGCATGCGCCGTCCCCCGTTTCGTCAAGCTGATGAAACGGGATGATAACGCGGGAAAAAGCGCGCCAGGAGCAGGCCGGCGCAAGCCTGGGCCATCGCCTACGCGAATGTCGTAAACAGTCGCCAAAAATCTTTTATATTCAAGTCCTTATGTGGCGTCAAAAGGTCTTTCACCGCGGGCCTTTCATCACGCATGAAGAAATGAACCCGATCGCCGGGCATCCCCTGGGAGCGCGGGGCTTCTGCCCCGCAACAGCGGGAATGACACCACCGCCGCTGTTGCGGGGCTGGTGCCCCGCGCTCCCAGGAAACCCAAACCCGGCTGGTCTTCCCGAGGCAAAGCCGCGATCGCCTCCTTATGTGGCAGCAAAATGCCTTCCATCGCGCGCGAAGAAATCCCCCCTGGGAGCGCGGGGCACCAGCCCCGCAACGGCGGTGGCATGAGCCCCGCCGCTGTTGCGGGGCAGAAGCCCCGCGCTCCCAGGAAACCCAGACGGCATTCCCGGTGTAAAACCGCCGAACGCCTCCCTCCGGCCCGCCTGCTCCCTGAAAGTCCTGTGCGGCCGCCCTGGCCTCGTCATGACAACTTGAATATAAACGATTCCTTTCAACTACTTACGACATTTGCGTAGGCGATAGCCCCGCGGCGCAAGCCTGTAGTACACTGGCCTTCGAGCCGCCTTCCAAACCATCCAAACCCATCCACCCAGGAGAACAAGCGCATGTTGCCGAAGTTTCGCGGGATATTGTCCCCAGTCGTGACGCCCTTCAAGGACGACCTGTCGCCCGATCCCCTGCGTTTCGTGGAGCATTGCCAATGGCTGGTCGCGCAGAACGCGGGGCTGGCCGTCTTCGGCACCAACTCCGAGGCGAATTCGCTGAGCGTTGCCGAGCGCCGCTTCCTGCTGGAGGCCCTGCTGCTGGCCGATGTGTCTCCGGCAAGAATGATGCCGGGCACGGGCTGCTGTTCGCTGACGGATACGGTGGAACTGACCCGGCACGCCGTGGCCGCGGGCTGCGCGGGCGTGCTGATGCTGCCGCCGTTTTATTACAAGGCCATTTCGGACGACGGTCTTTTCCATTTCTATTCGGAAGTGATCCAGCGCGTAGGCAGCCGGAAGCTGCGCATTTACCTCTACCACATCCCTCCGATAGCGCAGATTTCGATCACCGCGGGCCTGATCGAGCGCTTGCTGAAGGAATATCCCGGAACGATCGCCGGGATCAAGGACAGCTCGGGCGACTGGAGCAATACGGAAATGCTGCTCAAGAACTTCCAGCCGTCGGGTTTCGATGTCTTCTGCGGCAGCGACGTCTTCCTGCTCCAGACCCTGCGCGGCGGCGGGGCAGGCTGCATCACGGCGACCGGCAACGTCAACCCGGCCATGATCGATGCGCTTTACCAGAACTGGCAAGCGCCCGACGCCGACGCCCGGCAGGCGCGGGTGACCGGGATTCGCCGCACTTTTGAAACGATCCCCTTGATCGCCTCGATGAAGGCGGTCATCGGCTGGAAGCGCCATCACCCCCAATGGGCCAAGGTCCGGCCGCCCTTGCTCAAGGCGCCCAGGGACAAGTTCGAACAGTTGTGCGCCAAGCTGGATGAAATCGGGTTCGAGATGAATCTGTAGTTCTGTGGGAATATCCGGACCGTTTCGGCCCGATCTTGAATGTGTCCGTTGTATCGAAAAGAGGAGTCTTCATCAAAAACCGGCTCCGGCTGGGAACCTCCCCCTTCAGGGGGATAATGCCGCACGGGAGAGGCGCAACCCCTTCCGTGCTTTGGTCCGGCCTGCCGGACGTGGATTGAAACATGGAAATCCGTATCGAGACAGGAGCGCGGGGCCGGGAAGTATGGACCGTCCGGCCCGAGGATACCGCGGCGCATTACGGCAGCGGTCTGGTGGAGGTCTTCGCCACCCCGGCGATGGTCGCCTTGATGGAAAAGACCTGCCTGAACTCGGTGCTCGGCCTCCTGCCCGCGGGTTTCGGCACCGTCGGCGTCAGGGTGGACATCCGTCACGACCGGGCCACGCCCGTGGGCGGCACGGTCACCTGCACCTCCGTGCTGGTGGAGGTCGACCGGCGGCGTCTGGTCTTCGAGGTGCTGGCCGAAGACGAAAAGGGCGAAATCGGCCGGGGGCGGCACGAGCGCTTCATCATCGACACCGCCAGGTTCATGGCCCGGCTCTGAGAACCTGTTCACGATCTTCTCTGGGGAGCGCGGGGCACTCGCCCCGCAACAGCGGCAGCAGTGTGATGACGCGGGTCAAAAGTGGAGCGGGTGCCCCGCGCTCCCCAGAGCCATCGCACTTTCTCCATGAACGTAAAGCCGACCTGAGTGCGTGAAAACAGCGACGGTTCGGTAGGGCGGGAAAGCGCAGCGCCTCCCGCCGGTCGTTCTCTCCGGCGGCGCAGCCGTCGCCTATTATTCAGCGGCCTTTGAATTGTGCGGCGCGTTGCGCCGTGAAAAGGACCGGCGGGAGGCGCTGCGCTTTCCCGCCCTACGGGGTGCGCCAACGGTTTCGCGCTGACGCCCAGGCGGGCCGGAGACCCGCGCCCCAGGAAAATCACCACGATGCCAACGACGCCACAGGGTGCGATGGTCCTGCCGCGCTCCCGGAGAAGATCGCAAACAGCTTCTGATGAGTCGCCCGTTCCCCATCGCGTTTTTTCCGTCAGAACGCGTAATCGCCGTTTTCATCGACGCCCGCCTTCAACGCCTGCTTATTTCCCGAAAACCTGTCGTAGCCTTTTTTGAGGTTTTTCCAGAAGCGGATCAGGGCGGGATTTCCCGCATTTTTCGCCGCGTGACTTTTCATATTGGCGTCCGTCATTCTGAAGGGGAAGATATAGACCGGAATCCTGTCTTGGCCGCTGTTTTTGGCGTAAACGGCGTACAGATAGATTTCCCTGATTTTATCGTCGGTCATGGGCAGGCAGCCGACGCTCACGCACGCGCCGTGAATGAAAATGTCTCCGCCCGGATTCCTGTTCCCGCTTTTTATTTTATCGGCGGCATTGGGATAATTGATGCCCAGGGAAAGAAGATAATCGCTGTCCGGATTGAAACGATCGATATGATAGAAACCTTCTGGAACCTGCTTGTCGCCAAGCCGTCGTTTTGGCCCGGGTTTTCCGGGGACAAGAC
>JAISQQ010000151.1 GCA_031274075.1 Accumulibacter sp. | reverse complement strand
TCAAACTTCCTGGATTCCGGCTTGCGCCGGAATGACGGGGAGAAATGGCCGCCGTCGGCATAATCGTGGAGATTGGAGGCAGGCAAACAGTGCCTCTTGCAAACCGGAGTCGGCGCATGCGATGATTTTGCCTGTTTTTCGTCGGGGTTCGCTTAGTTGCCCCAAGCCATGCCTGCCAAACCAGGAGAAACTCTTGATTACGTTTTCCGAGGAAGCTCTGGCCTTTGTCGCGGAAAAGCAGTCGCCGGTGTTCATCGACGTTCCCTACGAGATGCGCGGCTGCTGTGTCCCGATGACCGAATGCCCGGCGGTTCGCTTCGGCGAACCGGCGAAATCGTCCGCTTACGTTCGGCAGGACAGCCAGGGCGTGACGCTGTATGTGCCCGCCATCCTGTCCGATAGCGATTCGTTGACCATCCACGTGCAGAATTTTCTCGGTTTTCGCAGCCTGTTCATCGACGGCTGGAAGCCGGTCTGATCGCTGGGATTCATTTTCCAGGGGGAACCGGCAAGCTGCCGGGAGCGGGCGCGGGCCTCGCTATCCGCCCGCTGCCCATCCCTTTCCCGCTTGCCGGAGAAGCCTGGCGACGGGAGCGCAAAGGGAAGCGCAAAAACCAACGGCGGCATTCGCCGCCGTTGGTTTTTCTGTTTTCTGTCCCTGGAAACGCGCCGGGACAGCCCACGGACTACCTGCGGACTATTTGTCGCCCTTGCCGCCGCCCTTGAGGCATTCGCTCATGAATTTCTTGCGCGCGTCCCCCTTGAGCTCATTCTTGCCGGCATCGGCGTTGCAGGTCTTCATCTTTTCCCGTTGCGCTATCTGGGCCGGAGAGGGTGCTTTCTTCTCTGCTTTGGGGACCGGAGGGGGCGCTGCTTCCTGCGGCTCCGCCGCTCCCCATGCCAGTCCCGTCGAAAGCGCGAATACCGCCAAAGCCGTCATGAACTTCATTTTTTTCTCCTTGAAACATTATCGATCGGACTTGGACTCTATCACGCAATTCAGATGTCGCCGTCAAGAACCGCCTGCTGCTGCTGGTTGATGAATTCACTCATGCTGTCGATTCCGCGCATTTGCAGGATGCAGTTGCGCACCGCCGCCTCGAGCAGCACCGCGAGGTTGCGGCCCGGAGCGACGTGGATGCTGACCTTGCGCACCGGGATGCCGAGGATCACCTGCGATTGCGTGTCCAGGGGCAGGCGCGCCGTTTCGTCGCTGGGCAGGTTCCTTTCCAGGCTGACGATCAGTCTCAGCTTCATCTTGCGGCGCGAGGCGGTCTCGCCGAAAATCGTGCGGATGTTGAGCAGCCCCAGGCCGCGCACTTCGAGATAGTCCTTGAGCATGCTCGGGCAGCGGCCTTCGATGCTCGTCGGCGCGGTGCGCGCCAGTTCGACGACGTCGTCGGCGACCAGCCCGTGTCCGCGCGACACCAGTTCCAGCGCCAGCTCGCTCTTGCCGATCCCGGAATCCCCGGTGATCAGCACGCCCAGGCCGAAGACGTCCATGAACACGCCGTGCACCGACACCGTGTCGGCAAAACGTCGGGCCAGGTAGAGGTGCAAGAGGTCGATGACCACGGAACAGGCTTTCGGGCTCCTGAACAGCGGCGTGCCGGTCGCTTCGCAGCTTTCCCGCAGGCCGGGCATCGATTCGATGTCGTCGGCCAGGATGAGCGCCGGCGGTTCGCTGACCATCAGCTCGTCGATGCGGCGGCGCCAGGCGTTTTCGCCGACGCGCGTCATCCATGCCTGCTCGGCCTTGCCGACGATCTGCACGCGATGGCTGTAGATCAGGTTGAGGTGGCCGACGACGTCCGGGCCGTAGATCTCCATGTCCTTGAGTTCCACGTCGCGTTCGACGCCGCTGGCGGCAATCCAGGTCAGCTTGAGCTTTTCGACGTTGTCCTGGTAGATTTGGGTGATGCTCAACTTGCGCGTGGGAATCATGCCTGGCCTCCGGAAATCACGCCACGAACGCCTGGCGCACGGCGTCCGCGTCGCGCGCCTCCGCCAGCGCCTGGCGGCAGGGTGGCTCGGAAAAACGCTCGGCGAGTTCGGAAAGAATCTGCAAATGCTGTTCGGTCGCCTGCTCGGGCACCAGCAGGACGAAGAGCATCGACACCGGCTCGCCGTCCGAGGAATCGAAGGGAATCGGCGTCACCAGCCGGATGAACGCGCCGCAGGCTTTCTTCAAGCCCTTGATGCGCCCGTGCGGAATGGCGATGCCGCGTCCCAGCCCGGTCGAACCGAGCTTTTCTCGTGAAAACAGGCTCTCGAAGACGGTGCTGCTGGCCACTCCCTGGTTGTTCTCGAAAACCAATCCGGCATGCTCGAAGACACGTTTTTTACTGCTGGCATCGAGATCGAGAACGACGTTCTCGGGAGGCAGCAATTGGAAAATCTGGCTCATCGAAAACTCACTCCGGTTCAAAACCTCCCCCGCGGGGGATGATCGTGCATGGGAGGGTGTGAACTCTTCCATGCGGCTTCGTCCAGCCGGGCTGGACGTGGATTGAAACGAACAAACGAACAAACAAACGTAAACCTGGAAAAAGCCGGCCGGGAAACCGGCCGGAGCATCGCCAGGTGGCTTGGGCCGTCCGCCGGCCCAAGCCGCTTTCATCGAAAACGTTTATTCCGCGACGCCGTAATCGGGCTTCTGGCCGCGATGGTGGTCCTGCAGTTTCTGCTTGTACTTCTGCACCTGCCGGTCGAGCTTGTCGGCCAGGATATCGATCGCCGCGTACAGGTCTTCGTCGACCGACTCCACGTAGATGTCCTTGCCCGGCAGGCGCACCGTGACTTCCGCCTTCTGCTTCAGTTTTTCCACCGAGAGAATCGCGTTCACATCGGTGACGTGATCGAAATGGCGCGTCACCCGATCGAGCTTGCCCGTCACATATTCATGCAGCGCCGGCGTTATTTCGAGATGGTGTCCACTGATTTGCAGGTTCATGGTGTAGCTCCTTTCAAAAGCAAGGCCGCGCGCGGCCGTCGAAAGCCCCGCGCGCTCGCGCGCGAGGGGCTGGAGAACTGGAACGAGGGCGATGGCTTCATGTCGTCGGAATCGGACCTAGAGCGTCTTGCGCAGTTTGACCGTGGGAATGCCGAGTCCTTCGCGGTATTTGGCGATCGTCCGGCGCGCTACGACGATTCCCTGCTGGCCCAGCAATTCCGCGATCTGGTTGTCGGAAAGCGGTTTGTTCGCGTCTTCCGCGCCGACCAGTTGCTTGATCAGCGCCCGGATGGCCGTGGCCGAACAGGCGCCCCCCACTTCCGTGGCCACATGGCTGCCGAAGAAATATTTCAGCTCGAAGATGCCGCGCGGCGTGGCCATGTATTTTTGCGTCGTCACGCGGGACACCGTCGACTCGTGCATGCCCAGCGCCTCGGCGATCTCGCGCAGCACCATCGGACGCATGGCCACTTCGCCGTGCTCGAAAAAGCGGCGCTGCCGGTCGACGATGGCCTGCGCCACGCGCAGGATGGTGTCGAAACGCTGGTGCACGTTCTTGATCAGCCAGCGCGCCTCCTGCAATTGGCCGGCCAGGCTCGATCCCCGCTGCCGTGAAAGAATCCGGGCGTACAGGCTGTTGATACGCAGGCGCGGATAGGCGTCGGAATTGATGCTCACCACCCATTGCCCGCGCAGCTTGCGCACCACCACGTCGGGCGTGATGTAGCGCGTGTCCAGCACCGCGTATCGGGCGCCCGGCCGCGGGTCCAGGCCGAGGATCAGGAGCTGCGCCGCGCGCAGCTGCTCATCGTCGCATTCGGCGAGTTTTTTCAGCCGGGTGAAATCCCGTCCGGCCAAGAGATGGATGTGCTCGTCGACGATGCGCAGCGCCAGCCGCCGCGTGTCGTCCTCGGGCAGGGCTTTCAACTGCAATGCCAGGCATTCCTGGGCGTTGCGCGCGCCGACCCCGGTCGGGTCGAAATTCTGCACATGGCGCAGGGCGATCTGCAGTTCGTCGACGCCGATTTCGAGTTCGGGCGGCAGCGACTCCGCCAGTTCTTCCAGCGACTGGGTCAGGTAGCCGTCGTCGTCCAGGGCTTCGATCAAGCATTGGACCAGCGTGCGGTCGCGCGCCGGCAGGCTCATCAGCCCAAGCTGCCACGACAGATGTTCACGCAGCGAGGTCGCCGCCGCCTGGATATCCTGGAAATCGTGCTCGTCGTCGTCGAACGATCCCGACGAATGCGCGTAAACGCCCTCGCTCCCGGCTTCCCCCAGCCAGCTTTCCTCCTCGCCGGAAGAGACCGCCGGCTCCATTTCCGTTTCTTCGGGCTTTTTCCCGTCTTCGCCGGCGGGAGCCTGAGCCTCCGGCAGGCCGGAAGCCGCCGGCGCATAGCCGTCGTCTTCGCGTTCGAGCAGCGGATTTTCCAGCAGGTATTTTTCCAGCTCCTGTTCCAGTTCGAGCGTAGACAGCTGCAACAGCTTGATCGACTGCTGTAGCTGCGGGGTGAGTGCCAGGTGCTGGGAAAGCTTGAGCTGGAGGGATGGCTTCATTTACCGGAATGAACGGCGGCCCTGGAGGAATGGATCACGCCGTTTCGTTCTGCAAAATGCCTGGAAAAAAACACAGAGCCCCCGTTAATCCGTCTATAAGCCGTCCGCGACGCGAATACGAATGCGAAGCGTGGACGGTCCCCTTGGCAAGGCATAGTCGACACAGTCCCCCGTGTTTTATGAGTGAAATTACAGGCGGAAATTCTCGCCGAGATAAACCTTGCGCACGTTTTCATTATAAATGATTTCATCCGGCCGGCCAGCGGCGAGCACGCTGCCTTCGTTGAGGATGTAGGCGTGGTCGCAGATGCCCAGCGTTTCCCGGACGTTGTGGTCGGTGATCAGCACGCCGATGTTGCGTTCCTTGAGAAAGCGGATGATCTTCTGGATGTCGAGCACGGCGATCGGATCGACTCCGGCGAACGGCTCGTCGAGCAGGATGAAACGCGGGTCGGCGGACAGCGCCCGGGCGATCTCCACCCGCCGCCGCTCGCCGCCGGACAGCGACGCCGCCGAACTGTTGCGGATGTGCGCGATATGCAGTTCGTCGAGCAGTTGTTCGGCGCGCTGCTCGACTTCGTCGCCGGGCAGTTGGTGCAGTTCGAGCACCGCCCGGATGTTCTCGACGACGCTCAGCTTGCGGAAAACCGAGGCTTCCTGCGGCAGGTAGGAGACGCCGAGCTTGGCGCGCTGGTGAATGGGCAGGTGGGTGATCTTGCGGTCGTTGAGGTAAACGTCGCCCCCGTCGCAGGCGATCAGGCCGACCACCATGTAGAAGCAGGTCGTCTTGCCCGCCCCGTTCGGCCCCAGCAGGCCGACCACCTCGCCGCTGCGCACTTCGAGCGAAGCGTCCTGGACCACGGTGCGCTTCTTGTAGCGCTTTCTCAGCTTGTGCGTGGTCAGCGTGCTGCTCGGGCCGGAATCGATCGTTGCGGACATCTTCAGTCGTCTTCGAGACCGCCGCGCAGGACGCGGCGAACCGTTTCGCCGGAAAACCCCCGGCGCATCAGGAAACCCGCCTGCCGCGCCCGCCCGGCGGCGTCGGCCGGAACGCCGGCGGCGCCGTACTTGCGCCGCCAGACTTCCACGGCGCGCGCCAGTTCGTCCTCCGCCCCGGCCAGCGTGTCGTCTACCAGTTCGCCGCCGACCCCGGCGGCGCGCAGCTCCTGCGCCAGCCGCGCGTTGCCGAAGCGCGCGCCGCGCGCGCGCAGGCGCATTTCCGCGTAGCGCGCGTCGGAGAGCAGGCTGCACGCGGCAAGATCGTCGAGCACGGCGTCGATTTCCGCCGCGGACGCGGCATGCGCGGCCAGCTTTCGCGCCAGTTCGCCGCGCGCGTGCTCGCGGCGGGCCAGCAGCCGCAGGGCGCGTTCGCGCAGGGTCGGTTGCGGCATCGGCGGCTTAGGGCGCCGCGTTCCGCGGCGCCGGCGAGGGAACGTTCACCGTGGCGCGGATCTTGGCCTCGATCTCCTCGGCGAGCTGCGGGTTGGCTTTGAGGAATTCGCGCGCGTTGTCCTTGCCCTGGCCGATCTTCTCGCCGTTGCAGGAATACCAGGAACCGGATTTTTCGACCAGCTTGTGCGCCACGCCCAATTCGATGATCTCACCCTCGCGCGAAATCCCCTCGCCGTAGAGGATGTCGAAAATCGCCTCGCGGAACGGCGGCGCCACCTTGTTCTTGACCACCTTCACCTTGGTTTCGTTGCCGACCACCTCGTCGCCCTTCTTGATCCCGCCGATGCGGCGGATGTCGAGGCGCACGGAAGCGTAGAACTTGAGCGCGTTGCCGCCGGTGGTCGTCTCCGGACTGCCGAACATGACGCCGATCTTCATGCGGATCTGGTTGATGAAGATGACCAGCGTGTTGGTGCGGTTGATGTTGGCGGTGAGCTTGCGCAAGGCCTGGCTCATCAGGCGGGCGTGCAGGCCGGGCAGCGAATCGCCCATTTCGCCCTCGATCTCGGCGCGGGGCACCAGCGCCGCGACCGAATCGATGACCACCACGTCCACGCTGCCCGAACGCACCAGCATGTCGGCGATTTCCAGCGCCTGTTCGCCGGTGTCGGGCTGCGAGATGAGCAGGTCGTCGAGCTTCACCCCGAGCTTCTGGGCATAGACCGGATCGAGCGCGTGCTCGGCGTCGATGAACGCCGCGGTGCCGCCAAGCTTCTGGATTTCGGCGACGACCTGCAAGGTCAGCGTCGTCTTGCCGGACGATTCCGGCCCGTAGATTTCGACGACCCGGCCGCGCGGCAGGCCGCCGACGCCGAGCGCGATGTCCAGCCCGAGCGAACCGGTGGAAACGACCTGCAGATCCTTCTCGACGCTGCCCTCGCCCATCTTCATGATCGAGCCTTTGCCGAACTGCTTCTCGATCTGGGCCAATGCCGCGGCCAATGCTTTTGCCTTGTTGTCGTCCATTGCGCTTCCTTTTTGAAATAGCGGGAAATTATCTCATGTTCGACGGTTGCCCACGCGCGTGAACGCGTCGTCGGATACTGTAATTATATCCAGTCTTTGGGGCGGGTGTCAGGTGGCGGGTGACGGGTGTCAGGTAGCAGGTAGCAGGTAACAGGTGTCAGTAACTTGCGGCGCTTCGCGCCGGCAAACCCTGCCACCTGCCACCTGATCCCTGATCCGCGCCGCGCCGCACGAATCAAGGGCCGTCGAATAATAGAAGCGGCGGCTGCGCCGCCGGAGAGAACGACCGGCGGGAGGCGCTGCGCTTTCCCGCCCTACGAAAACCGTTCGCCGGCTCGGCGCGTGACGAGGGAAACCCCTGGGAGCGCGGGGCTTCTGCCCCGCAATGACCGGGAATGACGCCGCCACCGTTGTTGCGGGGCTGGTGCCCCGCGCTCCCAGAAAGGCGCACTTCCCGCCAGTTCTCCGAATCCCGTAGGGCGGAATTTCGTAGGGCGGGAAAGCGCAGCGCCTCCCGCCGGTCGTTCTCTCCGGCGCAGCCGCTTTTATTGTTCGGCGGTCTTGAATCGTGCGACGTGTCGCGCCGAAGGTTTACGACCGGCGGATAGCATCCGCCCTACGAAAACCGTTCGCCGGCTCGGCGCGTGACGTGGAAGCCCCTGGGAGCGCGGGGCGCCAGCCCCGCAACAACGGTGGGGCTCATG
>JAISQQ010000034.1 GCA_031274075.1 Accumulibacter sp. | reverse complement strand
AGCTTCTTGAATTCGGCGTAATTCGCGGCGAGGTCGGCGAGTTCCGTCGGGCAGACGAAGGTGAAATCGGCCGGGTAAAAGAACACCACGGACCATTTGCCGTGCAGGTCTTTTTCGGTGACCTCGACGAATTTGCCGTTGTGGAAAGCGTTGGCGCGGAACGGAAGGACTTCGGTGTTGATCAGGGATTTCATCGTTTGACTCCTTGTGAAGGGTTGATAAAAACGTTACAGGACGAATGATAGAGCCATGCCGGGGATTTGATAAATTGATTGTTTCAATATAGTCGATAGCCGTTTGCTATCAGGTTCGGGGATCAGAGGCCAGGAATCAGTGATTGGTTCAGTCACCGGGCGCTTCGCGTCCGCAAGAATTACCGACACCTGATATCTGTTACCTGATACCTAAACGGTATGGGGGCCATAAAAATATAGCATTGGATATTTTGGGAAAGGCAGGCAAGAATCACATTCCCCGGCTCATACAAGGCTACAAACCCTGGGGGGAATTTTTGTGAATCGGCTTTCAAGGGCCGCACGCCATGACTGAAAAAAAGGAGGATGCAAGATGAAAGGCTTGACTATCAAGAGAACCGTACTGGGTATCGTCGGCGCTTATGCCGTAGCGCTGGGCCTCGCCTCGTGCGGGGGGGGGGGGGAGGCGGTAGCGACCAAGCCGCGGAGGAACCCTACACCGGCCATGCCTGGTTCGACCCGGCGATCATAGCGCAGCAAAACGCGGCGGCGACCGACGAAGCCGAGGAGGCGGTCGCGAGAACCCGCGCCAGGGAACTCATCGCTGCGATGAACGAGGACCAGAAGCTGGCCCAACTGGCGGGCGCGGGTAGGACAAACCTTGACATTCCCGAACTACCCGACTGCAAAGGCGCCCGGCACGTGCTGTCCATTCCCGAACTGGGCATCCAGACTGTGCGCATCACCAACGGCCCGGTCGGCGTCGGGCAGAACGACTGCGTGGCGCAGGGTGCCCAAACACCGGAAGTCGACCCGAGTTCCGCCAAGGCGACGGCGCTGCCCTCGGCGATCGCCTTGGCCGCGTCTTTCGACCGGAACACGGCCAGGATGTACGGCGAAGTCATCGCCACCGAAATGAACAATCTGGCGCTGCACGTCTTCGAAGCGCCCGGCGTCAACATGGCGCGGATTCCGAATCTGGGGCGCAACTTCGAATACTTCGGCGAAGACCCCTTCCTTTCCGGCACGATGGCCATCGAGGAAGCCAGGGTCATCCAGGAGGCTGGCCTGGTCGCCATGCCCAAGCACTTCGTCGCCAACGAGCAGGAAACGCTGCGTAATTCAATCAATTCGATAGTTGACGAACAGGTTTTGCGCGAAATATATCTGATTCCGTTCGAGATGGCGGTGAAGGACGCCAAGGTCTCTTCGATCATGTGCGCGTACAACAACCTCAACGGTGTGCAAGCCTGCGAGAACGACGTGTTACTGAACAAGATCCTGCGCGACGAGTGGGATTTCACCGGCTACGTCCAGACCGACTTCGGCGCCGCAAAATCGACGGCCGACACCTTGAAGAACGGCTTGGATCATGAAATGAATAACGCCGTCTGGTGGACGCCTGACAGGATGAAAGCCGCTCTGGCTGATCCGATGACCGGCGTCACTTGGGGTCTGATCGACCGGGCGCTGGAACGGCGCTTCACGCAGTTGTTCAAGCTCGGCATCCTGGATCGTCCGATCCAGCAAACGCCGATCGATTTTGCCGCGGGCGGCGAAAAGGCGCGTGAAATCGGGGTGAAAGCCGCGGTCCTGCTGAAGAACCGGAACAACTTCCTGCCGCTGCCCGAGGATATGGTCGCCAGGAATCCGACTTACATCGATCCTTCGACCGACTGGGTCACGATCATCGGCAAGGCCACCCAACCCTTCGCTCGAAGGGCTGTCCAGGGCGGGTCGGAGGTCGACACGGACCGCATCGCTGGAAGCTCCGACGTGTTGCCGGAATACACGGTCTCGCCGGTCGATGGGATCGCCGATGGCTTCGGCGTCAGCTTGAACAGCGGCAAGGTCAAGCTCATCCTGGTCGATGACGACAATCATCGGGCGTCGGTCAACGGCATACCGATGCTCTTCAGCGAAGCGATCGCCAACCACATCAATCAGGATCAAAACAAGGCCATCATCATCATGGCGGGCACGATCGCCGAGGAAGGGGGCGACCGGGCCACGATCACAACTACGATAACAGGCCTGCCGCCGGGTTACCCGGAGAGCTATTGTCCCAATATCCCAGGTTGCGCGATGACGGGCTTTGGAGCGGACCCGGACAATCCCGCCGTATCCGGTCTGTCGCTGGACTGGTATACGAAGGGGAGTCCCGCGAGCGCGACGCCGCCGGCCGATACGGGGAATAACCGCACCATGGAGATGATCGACGCCATCTTCGCGGCCAATGCCAGCCTCAAGGACAGGACCGTCCTGGTGCTGAAGGACAACGCCAGCATCGCCGTGCCCGACAGCCTGATCGGCGCCAACGGCCCCGCCGCGATCCTCGAAGTCTGGTTCCCCGGCCAAGAGGACGGCAACATCGTCGCCGATCTCCTCCTCGGCAAGGCCAATCCCTCGGGCAAGCTGCCGGTCACCTTCGCCAGGAAAGGACAGGGCTTCATGGATAAGATCACCCCGCAGCAATACCCCGGAACGATGGTTGACGGTAAGCCGGTGGTCGAGTACAGCGAAGAGCTGAACATGGGCTATCGCTGGTACGACGCCAATGTCTCCGGCAGTTGCGGCAATTATGCCGACTGCGTCGCCTTCCCGTTCGGCTACGGCCTGTCCTACACGACGTTCAGCTTATCCAACCGTTCCGTCGCGGCCAACGGTGGTGTCTACGACGTCAAGGTCCGGGTGAGCAATACGGGGAGCCGGAAAGGCGCGGAAGTGGTGCAGGTTTACCTCCAGTTGCCCAATTCGGCCAATAGCGGTCGCCTGCGCCAGCCGCCGAAGCGCCTGGTAGGCTTTGCCAAGGTCGAACTCGAAGCCGGCGCGTCGCAAGACGTGACCGTCACCATCGACCCCGCCGCCAGCAACCATCCGCTCAGCGTATGGGACAAGGCGAGCAAAGCCTGGGTGGTGCCGTCGGGCAGCTATACCGTGCTGGTCGGCAATTCCTCGTCGCCGGAGGACCTCGCCTCGGCGGGAACGTTCAACCGTTGAGTCAATCGCGGTAGGGAAGATCGCCGGCCCTAGCCTCTACGGGGCACCCCCCGGGGCCGGCGTGATTCTCTTCCCTTGAGCACCAGGCGTTCCTCACTTTCGCCTGGTGCTTTTTTTCATCGTGAAACCCCGCTCGCAAGCAAACGTGGACGCAGGAGTGTAGGGCGGGAAAGCGCAGCGCCTCCCGCCGGTCGTTCTCTCCGGCGGCGCCGCCGCCGTCTCTATCATTCGACGGCCCTCGATTCGTGCGGCGCGTTGCGCCGTGAAAGGACCGGCGGGAGGCGCGGCGCTTTCCCGCCCTACGTGTCAGGGATCAGGTACCAGTAATTCTTGCTGGCGCGAGGCGCCCGGTAAGCGTCGCCATTTGCACCGCGCGTCACATCAATGCTGGCAGCGCGGACAATAAAAGCTGCTGCGCCCGGCCTGGCGCAGGGCGCTGATCGGCGTGCCGCAGACTTGGCAGGGTTGGCCCGCGCGTCCGTAGACGGCGCAGTTCAGTTGGAAGCTTCCCGCGCCGCCGTCGCTGTGTACGTAGTCGCGCACGCTGCTGCCGCCCGCGGCGATCGATTCTTCGAGCGTGGCGCGGATCGCCGCGGCGAGCCGGTGGCAGCGTTCGCGGCTGAGGCGTCCGGCGGCGCGCGCCGGGGCGATGCCGGCGCGGAACAGGGCTTCGGCGGCGTAGATGTTGCCGACGCCGACCAGCAGGCGGGCGTTCATCAGCAGCGGCTTGATCGGCGTCTTCCGGCGGCGGGTGGCCGCGTACAGCCACTCGCCGTCGAAGCCGGGCGATAGGGGCTCGACGCCGAGCGCGGCGATCGACGGATGACGTTCGACGTCGGCTCCCTCGTGCCACAGCAGCGCGCCGAATCGCCGCGGGTCGCGCAAACGCAGGACCGTCGCGGGGAAAACCAGATCCACGTGGTCGTGTTTTTGCGCCGGAGCGCCGACGGGAACCAGGCGGAGGCTGCCGGACATGCCGAGGTGGACGATCAGCCAGCCGCGCCCTTCAACGCCGTTCCCCGGCTCGCCCGCGCGATCGATTCCAGAAGACGGAAGATGGAACCCCGCATTTTTTCCGGGCGCAAAGCGCCCGCTAACTGAACTGTCCTCTGTCTTCTGTCCTCTGTCCTCTGAATCCTGTCCTCTGTCCTCTGACCCTGAACCCGCGCAATCGAAGAGCAGGTATTTGCCGCGCCGGAGGATGGCGCGAACCCGCTTCCCGGCAAGCTTCGCGGCGAGTTCGGGCGACAGCGCGTGACGCAGTTTCGGCGCGCGAAATATCGCCTGGACGATCGGCTGTCCCGGCAGATGGGGCAAGAGACCCAGGCGGCTGACTTCGACTTCGGGGAGTTCCGGCATTGCTGAACGCGGCAAAAGTTCATAACATGGGAAAATCATCGTGGCGTAAAAGAGTCTAATCGCTTTCCAGTTGCTTGGTGCCTAAATCCATGAAATCCATACGACGTTTATTCAGCCTTGCCGCGCTTTCCCTGGCGTTCGGCGTTCCGGCCCATGCCGACGAGGCGGCGGCTTCTCCACAACCCCTGGCGGAGGCCGCCGCCGACGCGCGGGACGAAGCGCTGGGGCAGGAGGTCTATGAGCTGCTGCTGGCGGAAGTCGCGCTCCAGCGCGGCGATACCGGACTGGCGGTGCAGGCTTACGCGGACCTCGCCTTGCGCACGCGCGACCCGCGGGTCATGGAACGCGCCGTCGAGGTGGCGGGATTCGCCCGGCGTTTCGACGTCGCGCTGGAAATCGCGCGTCTTTGGCTCGACGCCGAGCCGGCGTCGCAGCGCGCCCAGAAAATGCTGACCAGCGTGCTGATCATGAACGAGAGTTTCGACGAACTCGCGCCGCATCTGGTGCGCATGCTCGAAAGCGACAAGGAGGCGCTGCCCGGAAACCTGCTCGGCCTGAACCGCCTGTTCGCCCGCACTCCCAACCGCGCGGCGGTCTTCCGCCTGATCGACGCGGTGTGCCGGCCGTTTTTCGGGCTGGCCGAAGCCCACTACGCCGTCGCCCTGGCGGCGAGCGGCGTCGGCCTGGACGAGCGTGCCCGGCAGGAAATCGGCCGGGCGCTCGAATTGCGTCCGGAATGGGAAATGGCGGCGATGCTGCATACCCAAGTGCTGATGCGGACTTCGCGCGACGAGGCGATCGATTTCATGGACAAGTTCCTGGAAGACAATCCCGGCGCGCAGCAGGCCCGCCTGCTGTTCGCCCGCGTGCTGGTCGGCGAGAACCGCTACGCCGACGCCCGGCGCCAGTTCGACCGCCTGCTGCAGGATTCTCCGGACAGTCCGGAGATCCTTTACTCGGTCGCCATGCTGGCGCTCCAGTTCGACGACAAGGCGCTCGCCGAAACCCATCTCAAGCGTTTCATCGCCCTCGACAACGCGCCCGAACGGAGCGCCGCGTACTACTTTCTCGGCCAGATCGCCGAGGACGACGAGCGCATCGACGAGGCCATGTCGCGCTACGCGGCGGTCGTTTCCGGCGAGCATTATCTGGCGGCGCGGGCACGGCAGGCGCGGCTGCTGGCCGTGCAGGGGAAGATCGACGAGGGGCGCGAACTGCTGCGCAACGCCAAGACCAGCCGGCCCGAGGAGCGCATTCGTCTGCTCATCGCCGAGGCGGCGCTGCTGCGCGAGGCCGGGCGCGTCCAGGAAGCCTTCGATTTCCTCGAACAGCGGCTCGCCGAAAATCCCGGACAGTCCGAACTCCTGTACGAGACGGCGCTGCTGGCGGAACGGCTGGACAGGACGGATTTGATGGAAGACCGCCTGCGCCGCCTGATCGATCTGCGCCCGGACCAGCCGCAGGCGTACAACGCGCTCGGCTACGCCTACGCCGACCGCAACGAGCGCCTGCCGGAAGCGCGGCGGCTGATCGAAAAGGCGCTGTCGCTCTCGCCCGACGACGCCGCGATCCTCGACAGCATGGGCTGGGTGCTTTTCCGGCAGGGCGACCTGCCGGCGGCGCTGTCGTACCTCGAGCGCTCCTACGACAAGCGCGAGGACCCGGAGATCGCCGCGCACCTCGGCGAAGTGCTGTGGCGCCTGGGCCGCCAGGAGGACGCTCGGCGCCTGCTGCAGGAGGCGCAAAAGAAGTTTCCGCCCAACGAGGTTTTGTCCGAGACCGTGCGCCGGCTCGTTCCCTGAGAAGCCGTTTGCGATCTTCTCCGGGAGCGCGGGCATCTTGCACAAATCTTGCACAAGCCGGTTGTGAAAGCCTCTCTCCGAGCCGCCTCTTGGGGTGTGGGGCTTTCGCCCCCGATGCCGACGAGATCGCCGATCTCGAAGCTCCGGGCCGCCTCTGGGAGCGCGGGGCACCAGCCCCGCAACAGCGGCGGTAGTGTCATGGCGGGTCAAAAGCGGGGCTGGTGCCCCGCGCTCCCAGAGAGAAGACCGCAATCATTCACGGTTATGGGGTCCGCCCGCGCTGCGATAAGTTTTCCACGTTTCGCCCTGCGCTGTCTTTTGTGCTGCGCCGCGCTGTTCGCCGGGTGCGCGGGAATGCCGCCGGTAGACGGCCCGGCGCGGCCGGCGCGCGGCGCGCTCGAAGCTTTCCTGCTCGAAGCGCGTTTCTCGGTGCGGCAGGATGAACAGCACCATTCGGGACGCTTGACTTGGCGGCATACGGCGGGCGGCGACGAATTGCTGCTGGCCTCGCCGTTCGGGCAGGGCCTCGCCGAAATCGTCGCCGCGGACGGGCGGGCGACGCTGACCACCAGCGACGGCCAGGTCTTCGCGGCGTCCGACGTGCCTTCCCTGAGCGAACGGGTGCTCGGCTACCGCCTGCCGCTCGATCATTTGGCCGACTGGGTGCGCGGGCGCGCGGCGGACGCCGAGGTGCTGGCGCGCGACGCGCCGGGGCGTCCGCTGCGGCTGCGCTTTGAGGACTGGCGCATCGAATACGCCTACGACGGCGACGATCCGGCGGCGCTGCCCGTGCTGCTCGTCGCCGGGCGTTGCGAAGGCTTCGAACTGCGCCTGCGCATCGACCAATGGAGCGCCCTGCCGGCACGGGAGCGGGAATGGGAGCAGGAACGCGAACGGGAAAACACGCCGTGAACGATGATGAGCGCTGGACCTGGGACAGCGTCTGGCCGGCGCCGGCCAAGCTCAATCTTTTCCTGCACGTCCTTGGCCGGCGCGCCGACGGCTACCACCTGTTGCAGACCGTGTTCCGCTTCGTCGGGCGCGGCGACCGGCTGCGTTTTTCACCGCGCGCCGACGGCCGGGTGACGCTGGACGAGCCCCTGCCCGGCGTGCCGCCCGAAAGCGATCTGGCGGTGCGCGCCGCGCGCCTCTTGCAGCGCGAGACCGGCTGCCGCGAAGGCGCGCACATCCGCGTCGAAAAGCGCCTGCCGCTGGGCGGCGGTCTCGGCGGCGGCAGTTCCGACGCGGCCACGGCCTTGCTGGCGCTCGACCATCTCTGGCGCACCGGCGTGCCGCGCCGCCGCCTGCGGGAAATCGGCCTCGCGCTCGGCGCCGACGTGCCGGTCTTCGTCGCCGGCGAGAACGCCTTCGCCGAAGGCGTCGGCGAGACCTTGCAAGCGATCGATCTGCCCCCGGCCTGGTACCTGGTGCTCGAACCGCCGGTGCAGGTTCCGACGGCGCTCATCTTCGGCGATCCCCAACTGAAGCGCGACACTCCGCCGCTCCCGGCCTCGGCCTGGCGGCCCGGCCTGGGCGGCAACGACCTGCAGCCCGTCGCCGTCCGCCGCTTCCCGGAAATCGCGCGCCACCTCGACTGGCTGGCGCGCTTCGGCGAAGCGCGCATGAGCGGCTCCGGCGCCTGCGTGTTCGCCGAATTCGCCGCGGAAGAAGCCGCCCGCGAGGCGCTCGCCCAATTGCCCGGCGACATGCGCGGCTGGATCGCCGCCGGTCTCGACGCGCACCCGCTGAGGGGTTCAGAGGACAGAAGACAGAGGACAGAGGACAGTAATATTTGCGGGCGCGAAGCGCCCGGTAATTGAACAGTCTTCTGTCTTCTGTCCTCTGAAACCGTCATTCCGGCGCAAGCCGGAATCCAGGAGGTTTGACGAACGAACTGGGTCCCGGCTTGCGCCGGGACGACGCTTCTGTGCTCGTATCAACGCTCATGCCGCGTAAGCGGCTCACGGTTTTGAAGGCGCCTTTGAAGCGCCAACAAATCAAGCCCCGGCTTTACCGGGGGTATTCGACTCCCGATTTCCCTATTTCGCTTTTCACCTTTAAGATGGCGCCGCTCATTTCAATCTCAGGAAAAAACATGCCGGTAAAAATCATCGAGGGAACGCCGTCGGCGTATGCCTATCCATTGCTGATCAAGCAGCTCCTGCATACGCCGCTGGCGATTCGGCCCGAGCGGGAGATCACTTACCAGGGGGAAATCCGCTACAGCTACCGGACGCTGCGGGAACGCATCGGACGCCTGGCCAGCGGCCTCGCCAGCCTCGGCGTCGAGCCGGGGAAGACGGTAGCGGTGATGGACTGGGACAGCCACCGCTACCTGGAGGCGTTCTTCGCCGTGCCGATGATGGGCGCGATCCTGCAGACGGTGAATGTGCGCCTGAACGCGACGCAGATTCTCTATACGCTCAATCACGCCGGCGCCGACGTGCTGCTGGTCAATCGCGAGTTCTTTTCGCTGCTGGCGCCGATCGCCGAGCGGCTGGAAAGCGTGCGCCATTTCGTGCTGATCGACGACGCGCGCGTCGCGCCCGAAGGACCGGTGGCCTTTGCCGCCGAGTACGAGGCGCTGCTGGCCGCCGCCGATCCGGCCTACGTCTTCGACGATTTCGACGAGAACGCGCAGGCGACGGTGTTCTACACCACCGGCACCACCGGCCTGCCCAAGGGCGTCCGTTTCAGCCACCGCCAGCTCGTGCTGCACACGCTCGGGCTGGCGACCTCGGTCGGCGGCGCGACGGCCGGCGTGGCGATGCGCGGCGACGACGTCTATATGCCGATCACGCCGATGTTCCACGTGCATGCCTGGGGCTTTCCCTACGTCGCCACGCTGCTCGGGCTGAAACAGGTCTATCCGGGACGCTACGTGCCGGGCAGCCTGCTCAAGCTGATCGCCGGCGAGCGGGTGACGTATTCGCATTGCGTGCCGTCGATCATGCAGATGCTGCTCAGCCACCCCGATTCGGCGTCCTACGATCTCGCCGGCTGGAAGGTGCTGGTCGGCGGCTCGGCGATGTCCGAGACGCTGGCGCTGGCCGCCTTGCGGCGCGGCATCGAGGTGGTCACCGGCTACGGCATGTCGGAAACCTGCCCGGTGGTGACCATCGCCCACCCGGACGCGCGGGATCTCCGCGGGCCGGTCGAGGAGCACGCGCGCCTGCGCTGCAAGACCGGCGTGCCGCTGCCGCTGGTCGACCTGCGCGTGGTCACGCCCGAAATGACGGACGTTCCGCGCGACGAAACGGCGACCGGCGAAATCGTGCTGCGCGCGCCCTGGCTGACCCAGGATTACCTGCACGCGCCGCAGGCGTCGGAAAAACTGTGGGCGGGCGGCTATCTGCACACCCAGGACATCGCGCACGTCGACGCGCGCGGCTTCGTGAAAATCACCGACCGCATCAAGGACGTGATCAAGACGGCCGGCGAATGGATTTCGTCGCTGCAGCTCGAAGACATCCTGAACAGCCACGAAGCCGTGCAAGAGTCGGCGGTGATCGGCCTGTCCGACGAGAAATGGGGCGAGCGCCCGGTGGCGCTGGTGGTGCTCAAGCCGGACCGCGTCGGCAAGGTGCGCGAACACGACATCCGCTCCTACGCCGCGCACCTCATCGACGTGACCCACGTGTCGCGCCACGGCATCCTGCTGCAAGTGCATTTCGTCAAGGAACTGATCAAGACCAGCGTCGGCAAGCTGAACAAGCGCGCGATGCGGGAGGAATTCAGAAGACAGGGGACGGAGGACGCCCCGTAGGGCGGGAAAGCGAAGCGCCTCCCGCCGGTCGTTCTCTCCGGCGGCGTAGCCGCCTCTATTATTCAGCGGCCTTTGAATCGTGCGGCGCGTTGCGCCGTGAAATGGACCGGCGGGAGGCGCTGCGCTTTCCCGCCCTACTTGCCAGGTGTCAGGTGTCGGGAACCAGCAATTCTTGCGGCGGTATCGCCAGCGGTAGCGGCAACGGACTGTCCTCCGTCTCCTGTTCCCTGAAACCGGCTTCGACCGTGGGCGTCCATTCGCTGCTTTCCGGCGCGTCCGGCGCGAGATGTTCCCACAGGCAGTTGTCGCGCCATTCGGGTTCGTCGTTCAGTCCCTGGCAAAGTTTGTTCTGCGCCAGGCATTCGCCCACGCAGCTCTGCTCGATGACCACCAGGGCCAGTTCAGGATCGACTTTCCTGTCCCCGTCCCAGAAGCTGCACGTCGCGCAAATCTTGACCTCGGCTGGAAGAATCAGTTTTTTTTTCATCGTAAAACCAACTCCAGTTTGAAACCTCGCCCGTAAGAAAGCTTGGAGCCTGGCCCCGGCCGGAAGACCGGGGTTCGGCGACCGTCCTGGGAGGGAACGCAAGCCCTTCCAAAACCCCTGGACCGGCCCTTCCCGCGGCCGGCCGCTGATTTCCTGCTGAAATAACCATACTGATAGGAGTGCTTTTTTTATTTTTGGTTCAACTCACCCCGGAAAGCATGCTTTTCGGGATAATTGATTCTACTCCAGCGATTGATCGATTGACGACAGGTTTTTGCGCCAGAGGGCGATTGCGTGAATGGTATGGTGCCTAAAATGAAACATGCTTTCGTGTTCAGAGGACTGATGACAGAGGACAGAAGACAGTAATATTTGCGGGCGCGAAGCGCCCGGTAACTGAACTGTCCTCTGTCCTCTGTCCTCTGTCCTCTGTCCTCTGTCTTCTGTCCTCTGTCTTCTGTCTTCTGTCCTCTGAACCCTGAACAATGGATATCCAGCAATACATGACGACCGTCGGGTCGCAGGCCAGGGAAGCGTCCCGCCACATCGCCCGCGCCGACGCCAATACCAAGAACGCGGCGCTTCTGGCGCTGGCCGCGGCCTTGAGATGCGATTCCGGCGCGCTGCTCGACGCCAACCGCGAAGATCTCGCCGCGGCGCGCGCCGCCGGCATGGCGGCGGCGATGATCGACCGCCTGACGCTGAACGAAAAGAGCGTCGCCGTCATGGCCGCGGGCATCGAACAGGTGGCGGCCCTGCCCGATCCGGTGGGCGAGATCGCCGAGATGAAAATTCGTCCGAGCGGCATCCAGGTCGGGCGCATGCGCGTTCCGCTGGGCGTCGTCGGGATCATCTACGAGGCGCGGCCGGGCGTTACCGCCGACGCCGCCGCGCTGTGCCTGAAATCGGGCAACGCGGCGATCCTGCGCGGCGGCTCGGAAGCCATCCGCAGCAACCGCGCGATCGCCGCGCGGGTGTATGAGAGCCTGGCGGCGGCGGGCTTGCCGCGCCACGTCGTGCAAGTCGTCGACAGCACCGACCGCGCCGCGGTCGGCTGCCTGGTCACCATGCGCGACTATGTCGACGTGATCGTGCCGCGCGGCGGCAAGGGACTCATTTCGCGCCTGCTCGCCGAGGCCAGGGTGCCGATGATCCAGCACCTCGACGGTAATTGCCACGTTTACCTCGACGACGACGCCGAGCCGGAAATGGCCGTGCGCATCGTCGAAAACGCCAAGACGCAGCGCTACGGCACCTGCAATACGGCCGAATCGCTGCTGGTGGCGCGCGCGCGCGCTGGCGAACTCCTGCCGCCGGTGGCGGCCATGCTGCGCGCCAGGGGAGTGGAAATCCGCGGCTGCGGGGAAACGCGGGCCTGGGTCGCGGACGCCTTGCCGGCGAGCGAGAAAGACTACGCCAGCGAGTTCCTCGCGCCGGTCATTTCGGTCAAGGTGGTGGAGGGGATCGACGAGGCGATCGCGCACATCAACCGCTACGGTTCGCATCACACCGACGCCATCGTCACCGCCAACTACGCCAGGGCGCGGCGTTTCCTGCGCGAGGTCGATTCGGCCTCGGTCATGGTCAACGCCTCGACGCGCTTTGCCGACGGCTTCGAGTACGGCCTGGGCGCGGAGATCGGCATCTCCACCGACAAGCTCCACGCGCGCGGCCCCGTCGGCCTGGAAGGCCTGACCAGCCAGAAATGGGTAGTGCTCGGCGGGGGGCAAATCAGATGACAGAAGACAGATGACAGAGGACAGTCCAGTTACCGGGCGCTTCGCGCCCGCAAATATTACTGTCACCTGTCACCCGCTACCTGCCACCTGATCCGGTTTCGCAAGCCTGGGGTCTGTTTGCTCACTCCAAGCCATGAGCGGTGCGACACGCTGGGAGCGCGGGGCTTCCGCCCCGCAATTACCGGGGACGCAACGCCGCCGCCGTTGCGGAGCGGAAGCCCCGCGCTCCCAGGTTCTTTCCATATCACGCGCCGAGTCGGAGAATAGGAGGCGATAAGTTACCGGGCGCTTCGCGCCCGCAAATATTACTGTCCTCTGTCCTCTGTCTTCTGTCCTCTGATCCCTGTCCTTTGAAAACCTTGACCCAAAAACGCGCCCAGGCCGCATTCCAGGCCATCATCGCCGCCCCGGCCTTCTGTCTTGGCGTGCGTTGCGACGAAATCGAGATTCTTGCGCTGGAATTCCTTCCCCCGCGTCGGGAACAGGCGCCCGCGAACGCGCTGGCGGCCGAGGCGGCGCGTCAGTTGCGCGCTTATCTGGCCGACGCCGATTTTGCCTTTTGCCTGCCCTTGCGGCCGGCCGGCACGCGCTTCCAGCGCCGCGTCTGGGATGAGATCGCGCAAATCCCGAGCCGCCAGACGCGCAGCTACGGCGAACTGGCGAAGGCCGTCAGGAGCGCGCCGCGCGCCGTGGGGCGGGCGTGCGGCGCCAATCCGTATGCCGTCGTCGTGCCGTGCCATCGAGTGATCGCGGCGGGCGGCGGCCTCGGCGGCTTTGCCCGGCAGGGCGGCGATTTCTTCCTCGGCATAAAACGCTGGCTGCTGGCGCATGAACGAAACTACTGAGGCCCGCGTCGAGGCCCGTCCGGCCGATCTCGCCGAAATCGACGCCTTTTGCGACGCGCTGTGGCTGGAAGACGGCCTGGCCAAGGCTTCGCTGGCGAGTTACCGCAGCGACCTGCTGCTCTTCGCGCGCTGGCTGGCGGAGCAGCGGATCGTTTCGCTCGGCGCGGCGGACGATCTGGCGCTGACCCGTTTCGTCGCCATGCTGTCGCAAACGCGGCGCGCTTCGTCGCAGGCGCGCGCCATCTCGACGCTGCGGCGCTTTTACCGGCGGCTGTTGATGCAGGGCCGGATCGCGCGCGATCCGACCTTGAAGATCGCCATGCCGGTGAAGCCGTCGCGCCTGCCCAAGGCGCTGTCGGAAAGAGAGGTTGAGGCACTGCTGGCGGCCCCGAAGCTTGAAACGCCGCTCGGACTGCGCGACCGCGCCATGCTGGAAACGCTGTACGCCACCGGGCTGCGCGTCTCCGAGCTGGTCGGCCTGAAGCGGCACGAAACCAGTTTCGACATGAACGTCGTGCGGGTCTTCGGCAAGGGCAGCAAGGAGCGCCTGGTGCCGCTCGGCGAACAGGCCGTCGACTGGCTGCGCCGCTATCTCGACGAAGTCCGCCCCGGCCTGCTCGGCGGCCACAAGAGCGACGCGCTGTTCGTGACCGCGCGCGGCGGCGGCATGACGCGCCAGGCCTTCTGGCAACTCGTCAAGCGCTACGCCCTGATCGCCGGCATCGCCCCGGAAAGGCTGTCGCCGCACGTCCTGCGCCACGCCTTCGCCACGCACCTGCTCAATCACGGCGCCGACCTGCGCGTGGTGCAGTTGCTGCTCGGCCACTCGGACATCTCGACCACCCAGATTTACACCCACGTGGCCCGCGAACGCTTGAA
>JAISQQ010000400.1 GCA_031274075.1 Accumulibacter sp. | reverse complement strand
GCGGGGATCGAGCTGATCGAGGGCTATGCCCCCGGACAGGCGGCGTTGAATCCGGACTGTTTCCTGGTCGGCAACGCCATTTCCCGTGGGAATCCCCTGCTCGAAGAAATCCTCGACCGTGGCCTGCGCTACGTTTCCGGCCCGCAGTGGCTGGCCGACGAGGTGCTGGGCGGCTGCTGGGTGCTGGCGGTCGCGGGGACGCACGGCAAGACGACGACCTCGTCGATGCTGGCGTGGATTCTCGAGGACGCGGGCTTTGGTCCCGGTTTCCTGATCGGCGGCGTGCCGGTGAATTTCGGCGTTTCCGCGCGCATGCGCGGAGAGCGGAGCGATTTGTCGTTCTATTCGCCGTTCTTCGTAATCGAAGCCGACGAATACGACACGGCCTTCTGCGACAAGCGCTCCAAGTTCATCCACTACCGTCCGCGAACCGCCGTGCTGAACAACCTGGAGTTCGATCACGCGGACATCTTTGCCGATCTGGCGGCCATCGAAACGCAATTTCACCACCTCGTGCGCACCTTGCCGCGCCAGGGGCTGATCGTCTCGAACGCGGCGGAGGCCAGCCTCGAACGGGTTCTGGCGCGCGGCTGCTGGACGCCGGTCGAGCGTTTCAACGAGGTCGGCGGATGGCGCGCCGCCGGCGACGACGCTGCGGGCGAAATCCGCCTGACGCACGGCGAGGCAACGATCGCCGAGGCCCGCTGGCCGCTGACCGGGGAGCATAACCGCGCCAACGCCGTCGCGGCGCTGCTCGCCGCCCGCCATGCCGGAGTGCCGCTGGAACGCGGAATGGATGCGCTGTCGCGCTTTGCCGGCGTCCAGCGCCGGATGGAACTGCGCGGCAGCGAACGCGGCGTTGCCGTCTACGACGACTTTGCCCACCATCCGACGGCGATCGCCACGACGATCGCGGGCCTGCGGCGGAAGATCGGAACGTCCGCGGGCGGACGCATCCTGGCCGTGCTCGAACCACGTTCGAACACCATGAAGCTGGGCGTGATGAAGGCGCGCCTGGCAGGCAGCCTGGCCGCTGCCGACCGCGTCTACTGCCATGCCGCCCATCTCGGCTGGGACGCGGCCGAGGCGCTGGCGCCGCTCGGGGAGAAAGCGACGGTGACCAGCGACTTCGACGCCCTGGTGGACGGCATCGCGCGCGAGGCGCGGGCGGGCGACCACATCCTGGTGATGAGCAACGGCGGCTTCGGCGGCATCCACGAAAAACTGCTGGCCGCGCTGCGCGCAACGGCTTGAGCCAGCCAAGCGTCGGGCGCACAGACTGTTACACAACCGGCCAAAAAGCGCCACAGACAAAGGCCGCGGCGAAACGTAGACTGCGTTCATTGCTTCAGCGTCCCCCGCTGGCAATGTTTGACCCTCCCTAACCCATCGCAACGATGGGATTTGCATCCCGAGCCCTACCGGCTCGGGATTTTTTTTTCTTGGCTTTTTCATTGCCGGCAGGACGATGGCACGAAGGCAAAAGCCATGAATTCCAGAGGACAGAAGACAGAAGACAGAAGACAGTAATATTGCGGGCACAAAGCGCCCGGTAACTGAACTGTCCTCTGTCCTCTGTCCTCTGTCTTCTGAACAGCCTCCGCCCTACGAAAATCCTTCGCCGGCTCGGCGCGTGGAAAGCCTCTGGGAGCGCGGGGCACCAGCCCCGCAACGGCGGCGGCCGCGTCATGGTGCGGGTTAAATGCGGGGCTGGTGCCCCGCGCTCCCAGGGAAAAGATTCTCAGGGATCAGGTGGCAGGGAACAGGGTTTACCGGCGCTTCGCGCCGGAGTTTACGACCGGCATTCCAGAGGACGGAAGACAGTAATATTTGCGGGCGCAAAGCGCCCGGTAACTGAACTGTCCTCTGTCCTCTGTCCTCTGTCCTCTGTCCTCTGTCTTCTGTCTTCTGTCCCCTGAACGGTATAATCGCCAAATGCCCCAGCCCTCCCGCCTGCCCGACGAGCGCCTCGCGATCCAGCTTCTTCCGGAGCTGCTGATCAGCCAGATCGCCGCTGGCGAAGTGGTCGAGCGCCCGTCTTCGGTGCTCAAGGAGTTGCTTGAAAATGCGCTCGACGCCGGCGGCGCGGCGATCCAGATCCAGCTCGAAGAAGGCGGCGTCAAGCTGATTCGCGTGACCGATGACGGCTGCGGGATCGCGCGTGACGAGCTGGCGCTGGCGCTGACCCGCCACGCGACGTCGAAAATCGCCTCGCTGGCCGACCTCGAACGGGTATCCACGCTCGGTTTCCGTGGCGAGGCGCTGGCTTCGATCGCCGCGGTCGCCCGCCTCGCCCTGACCAGCCGCCAGGCGGGAGCGACCCACGCCTGGCGGCTCCTGGCCGAGACCGGAGCCGCGCCGGAACCGGCGGCGCTGTCCGCCGGTACGGTGGTCGAGATGCGCGACCTGTACTACAACACCCCGGCCCGGCGCAAATTCCTCAAGTCCGAAGCGACCGAGTTCGCCCATTGCGGCGAAGCCGTCAGGCGCGTCGCGCTGGCCAATCCGGGTATCGCCTTCACCCTCGCGCACAATGGGCGCGTCGGCCTGCATCTCGCGCGGAGCGACGCCGCCAGCCGCGCCGGCGCCATCCTTGGCGAGGACTTCCTGGCCGAATCGCGCGCCGTCGACGCCGCTTCCGGCCCGCTGCGCCTCTTCGGCCACTGCGCCGCGCCTGCCCACTCCAGGGCGCGCGGCGACGCCCAGTACTGCTACGTCAACGGACGTTTCGTGCGCGACAAGCTGCTGGCCCACGCCCTGCGCGAAGCCTACCAGGACATGCTGCACGGCAGCCGCCATCCGGCGTACTGCGTGTTCCTGGAAATCGATCCGGCGCTGGTCGACGTCAACGTCCACCCGGCCAAGACCGAAGTGCGTTTCCGCGACGGCCGCGCCGTACACCAGTTCGTTTTCCATGCCGTGCAAAAAGCG
>JAISQQ010000116.1 GCA_031274075.1 Accumulibacter sp. | reverse complement strand
GCCTATCTCGTCCCGGCGCTGCTCTCGGGCGGCATGGTGATCGTCTCGACCGGCACCAAGAATTTGCAGGACCAGCTTTTCTCGAAGGACATCCCGACGGTGAAAAAGGCGCTCGGCGCGCCGGTGAAAGTGGCGCTCCTGAAGGGACGCGCCAACTACGTGTGCCTCTACCATCTCCAGCGCGCGCAGGACGACGGGCGCTTCTTCTCGCGCGAGGACGCGGCCGACGCCGCGCGCGTCGCCCGCTTCGCCCGGCAAAGCAAGACGGGCGACAAGGCCGAGTGCGTCAACGTGCCGGAAAACTCGGCGGTGTGGCCCATGGTCACGTCGACGCGCGAGAACTGCCTCGGCCAGGATTGCCCGCGGCACAAGGAATGTTTCGTGCTCGCCGCCCGGCGCGAGGCGCTCGCCGCCGACCTGGTGGTGGTCAACCATCACCTGTTCTTCGCCGACGTGATGCTGCGCGACGAGGGTACGGCGGAACTCCTGCCGGCGTGCAACACGGTGATCTTCGATGAAGCGCACCAATTGCCGGAAACGGCCAGCCTGTTCTTCGGCGACAACGTGTCCACGGCGCAGGCGCTCGACCTGGCGCGCGATGCGCGCGTCGAGGGATTGGCCTCGGCGCGCGACTGTCTCGATCTGCCCAAGGTCTGCGGCCAGGTCGAAAAAGCCGCGAAGGACTTGCGCCTGACCTTGCCCATCGAGCCGGCGCGTTTTTCCTTCTCCCAGCTCGAAGCGCGCATGGGCTTTGCCAATGGACTCGCCGGCCTGCTGCGCGAACTCGGCGCGCTCGCCGCGCTGCTGGAAACGCAGGCGCAACGCTCGGAAGGGCTGGAGAACTGCTGGCGCCGCGCCGGCGAGCTGGCGGCGCAACTGCGCCGCTGGCAGGGCGGGGCGGAACAGGGGGAAGGGGAAATGCGCGAGTACGTGCGCTGGGGCGAGACCTACACGCACGTGCTGCAACTGAACGCCACGCCGCTGCTCGTCGCCAACATCATGCAGAAGCAGATGAGCGGCCACCCGCGCGCGTGGATATTCACCTCGGCGACGCTCGCCGTGCAGAAGGATTTCGGCCACTACTGCACCGAGATGGGCCTGGCCGACGCCGATTCGGCCACCTGGGACAGCCCGTTCGACTACGCGCGGCAGGCCATGCTCTACGCGCCGCCGGACCTGCCCGAGCCGAACAGCCACGGCTACACGGAAGCCGTGGTCGAAGCGGCCTTTCCGGTGGTGCGCGCCAGCGGCGGCCGCGCCTTCTTCCTGTGCACCTCGCTGCGCGCCATGCGCCGCGTCCACGAACTCTTGCAGGAACGGCTCGAACGCGCCGCGCTCGAGCTGCCGCTGCTGCTCCAGGGCGAGGGCGGCAAGAACGAATTGCTCGAACGCTTCCGCCGGCTCGGCAACGCCATCCTGGTCGGCAGCCAGAGTTTCTGGGAAGGCGTCGACGTGCGCGGCGAAGCGCTGTCGCTGGTGGTCATCGACAAGCTGCCTTTCGCGCCGCCGGACGATCCGGTACTCTCGGCGCGCATCGAGCGCATGAAGGCCGAGGGACGCAACGCCTTCATGGAGTACCAGCTGCCGCGCGCGGTGATCAACGTCAAGCAAGGCGCCGGCCGGCTGATCCGCGACGAGACCGACCGCGGCGTACTGATGATCTGCGACCCGCGCCTGGTCGGAAAACACTACGGCAAACGCATCTGGCGCAGCCTGCCGCCGATGCGGCGCACGCGCGTACTGGACGAGGTGCTGGCGTTCTTCGGGGGTCAGAGGACAGAGGACAGATGACAGAGGACAGATGTCAGGGATCAGGGGACAGTCCAGTTACCGGGCGCTTCGCGCCCGCGTGGACCACAACCCTCCGGCGCGAAACGCCGCATTTGTTCTGAATTTGCGCAGGCTTTGCTTGCGGCAAGGGTAGGACTGATCCCTGTCATGTCACCGCCGCGTCCGGCCTCTTGATATATTTTGCCCAGGACGGCACTGAAGTATAAAAAGCGTGAGCGTCTTCCGAGAAACTGGTAAAATTCCATCTGGCATTCGGTGTTTGGCCTTTTGCCAGGATTTCGAGACTCTTTTTTGAAAACAGGCTGATGTGTCCGTTGCGGGGCGACGCGTACCACCAGGCCAGCCTTTGGTTGGCGTGAATATTCCCATCCGACAGCAATGTCGAAAACAAGACAAGGCCATCGGGAGATAGAAGCAGGCGCAGGTCCGACATCAACTTCTGAACATCGGGAACGTGTTCGAATACTTCGATGGCGGTGATCAGGTCGTATTTTCCCAGGCGCTCAACGCTGACGTCTTTGTCGAGAAGCGGATCATAGGAAACGGAATTCCAATTCGATTCGCGCAAAAGATTCGCGAGAAGACCATTTCCGCTTCCGTAGTCAAGGTGTTTGACGGATGGAGGCAGGTGAGGAAATAAGCTGAGCAAGCCCGCTGCATTTTCTCGCGGTCTCGCCTCAACGTATCCGGGATCCACGAGAATGTACTCGTCGTTATATATCCAGGCCCTAAATTCTTCTGGAGACAATGTGGAAAACTCTGGCGCAAAACAGAATCCGCAAGCGGCGCATCGAGCGTAATAGATAGGAACTCCTGACAGGTGGAAGTATTTTCCATTTATTTCCTGGCAAGACTTGTTGAAGTCGACGACGTCAAAGAGCGAACATTCGCCAAAACAAACCGGGCAGATCAGGTTTTCCGTTTCCATGTTCCCCATACCGCGCCTGCGCTGAAAACCCTGCCGGGAAGCAATGGCTCGTCAGGCGCTTCCCTCGAAGATGATCTTCCAGGCCCCCTCCTCGCGGATCCAGTATTGGCGCTTTTTCATCCGGTTGTTCAGGTTGTTGCTCCGGTAGTCCTGCTCGAAGCTGACGACGACCAGTTCGTCCTTGCCGGGGTCGCGGAACATCGAGACGTTCGACAGCCGGAGCTTGATCCATTCCTTCCTGGCGTTGACCTGGCGCTTCTGCGCGGCGAACTGTTCCCGGTTCTGGTCCTTGGTGGCGAATTTTTTCGAGTAGTGCTTCAGGTAGCGGTCGACGTCGCGGCTTTCCCAGTCGCCGCGCCATTCCTCGATCTTCTTGTTGAGCGCGGCGCGTTCGCTTTGC
>JAISQQ010000115.1 GCA_031274075.1 Accumulibacter sp. | reverse complement strand
TGAAAGGGATCTTTATGCCAAGGCTCGATCCGGATTCCGCGCCCGCGTTTTTCTTCATGCCTGTCTTCGTTTCCATAATCGTTTCAACCCTTTCCTTGATGAGTCGATCATTGCTGCCTAAGGGAATAGGGAAGGGAATAGGGGACAAACCACGATTGAATTTTGGAATTAATCGTGGCCTGTCTCCTGTTATTCCCTGTTATTCCGCTGCCGCTTCGCCCGCCCGCTGGCGAAGCGGTGAATCTGGAAGCTTGGAGCGTTTGAATGCTGCCAGTAGCCGTTTTCACCTCGTCATTCCGGCGCAAGCCGGAATCCAGGAATTTCGAGCTACGGACTGGTTCCCGGCGATCAAAGGGACTGCGGCTCTATGCCTGTATCAAGCTTCAAGCGGATGAAATGTGCCGCTACTTGACCCGAAAACGTTCCAGTCCCATGCTTGTTCATCACCCTGGAAAAGGCGCTTGAGCGAGGTTCACAAGTTTTGCGATGAAGATCCTGATCGTTGAAGACGAGGTGAAAACCGGCGACTACCTGCGGCAGGGCTTGGGCGAGGCCGGTTTCGTGGTCGATCTGGCGCGCGACGGCCTGGACGGGCTGCATCTGGCGCTGACCGAGGGCTACGACCTCGCCGTGCTCGACGTGACGCTGCCCGGCATCGACGGCTGGCAGGTCTTGCAGGGGATTCGCCGGGCGGGGCGGGAGTTTCCGGTGCTCTTCCTCAGCGCGCGCGACGAGATCGACGACCGCGTGCGCGGCCTGGAATTGGGGGCCGACGACTATCTGGTGAAGCCTTTCGCCTTCGCCGAATTGCTGGCCCGCGTGCGCACCCTGCTGCGCCGCGGGACGAAGGCCAAGGAGCCTGACGTGCTGCGCGCCGCCGACCTGGAACTCGATCTTCCGCGCCGGCGCGTGACGCGCGCCGGCCAGCGCATCGACCTGACGGCCAAGGAATTCGCGCTGCTGGAACTCTTGCTGCGCCGCCCGGGCGAGGTCTTGCCGCGCTCGCTGATCGCCTCGCGGGTGTGGGACATGAATTTCGACAGCGACACCAACGTCGTCGACGTCGCCGTGCGCCGCTTGCGCGCCAAGATCGACGACGCCTTCGAGCCCAAGCTGATCCGCACCGTACGCGGCATGGGCTACGTGCTGGAGACGCCGGAGTGCGCCTGAGCGGACGCGCTTCGGTCACGCGCCGGCTGACGGCGCTCTTTGCCCTGGTGTCGACCACGGTGCTGCTCGGACTCGGCACCTTGATCGGCGGCACCGTCGAGCAGCATTTCGTCGAACAGGACGCCGGGATTCTGGCCGGCAAGCTCGATCTGGCGCGGCGCATCCTCGAAAAGGTGAAAACGGAAGACGAGTTGATCGCCGTGCCGCAGGAACTCGACGACGCGCTGGCCGGGCAGGGCGGGCTGGCGGTCGCCGTGGTCGCGCCCGACGGCCGCCTGCTGTTCGCCACCAGCGGCGCCGGGTTTCCGCAGACGCTGCTCACGCGCCGCACCCTGGCGGACGCCGCGCATCCGTTTCTCTGGCGGACGGACGGCGGAATCCCGATGCGCGGCATTTCGGCGCGCGTGCCGACCGGCATCGCCGGCGCGCCGCCGGTGGTGGTCGGCGTGGCGACGGACATTTCCCACCACGAACACTACATGGCCGGATTCCGCGTCACCCTGTGGTCCTTCGTGGCCGTCGCCGCGCTGCTCTCGGGGGTGCTCGGCTGGCTGGCGGCGCGGCGCGGGCTGGCGCCCTTGCAGGCGATACGCCGCAAGGCGGAAGGCATCACCGCGCAGCGCCTCGACGCGCGCCTGGCGGCCGGCGACGTGCCGCTCGAACTGAGCGGCCTGGTCGAGACGCTGAACGACATGCTCGCCCGCCTGGAAGAATCGTTCCGCCGCCTTTCCGATTTTTCGTCCGATCTCGCGCACGAATTCCGCACGCCGATCAACAACCTGATGACCCAGACGCAGGTCACGCTGTCGCATCCGCGCCGCGCCGACGATTACCGCGAGGTGCTGGCGTCCAATATCGAAGAATACGAGCGGCTCTCGCGCATGGTCGCCGACATGCTGTTCATCGCCAAGGCCGACGAGGGGCGGATCGTGCCGACGCGGGAACGGCTCGAACTCGCGCCGCTGATCGGCGATCTCGTCGAATTCCACCGCCTCGCCGCCGACGAAAAAGGCGTCGCCATCGACAACGACGGCGAGGGCGCGATTCACGGCGATCCGCTGATGATCCGGCGGGCCATCAGCAACCTCCTGTCCAACGCCATCCGCCACGCGCCGCCGGGCGGGCGCGTCGGCGTCTCGATCCGCGCGGAAGCGGAGCGGCTGGCGGTCGAGGTGACCAACAGCGGAGAAACCATCCCCGCCGTCCATCTGCCGCGCCTGTTCGACCGCTTCTACCGCGCCGGCGCGGCGCGCGCCGGCGACGGCTCGCACTCCGGCCTGGGCCTCGCCATCGTCAAGTCGATCACCGAAGCGCACGGCGGCCGCGTCGCGGTTACCTCGGTAGGCGGGCTGACCTGCTTCAGGCTGGTGTTCGGGGGGCAGATGACAGAGGACAGATGACAGAGGACAGAGGACAGTCCAGTTACCGGGCGCTTCGCGCCCGTTATCTGTTTTGCTTGGCCGCGTGATCTGCTTGATCCGCGTTGCGATGAGCAAAGCCGGGGACTTTTTCTTTGTGAGCCAGCTTTTTCAGGCGCGCAGGCTACAATGCAGCCCATATCCTTTAGAGGAATACGCCATGTCTACTGTTGTTCGTGCTCGTGTCGACGCGCGCATCAAAGAAGAGGCGAGTGCCGTACTCGCCAGGATGGGCCTGTCCGTATCGGACGTTTTTCGCATCTTGCTGACCCGCGTCGCGCGCGAGAAGGCGTTGCCGTTCGAGCCTCTGGCGCCAAACGCCGCCACTATTGAAGCCATGACGGAAGCTCGCCGTGGCAATCTGGAGACGGTGACGCTGGACGAACTCCAAGCGGTGCTTGATGCGGACGATTAAGCAATCGGGCCAATTCAAGCGAGACTTGAAACGCGAGGCCAAAGGCCCGTACCGGCGGGTGCTGCAAAGTGATTTCGTCGCCCTCGTCGCGGCTTTGGCGAATGACCAGCCATTGGCCGGGAAGCACTGCGACCATGCGCTGACAGGAGATTGGAAAGACTACCGGGATTGCCATGTCAAGCCCGATCTGGTGTTGATTTATCGCCAGCCGGATGACACCGTGCTGCAACTCGTGCGCCTCGGCTCTCACAGTGAGCTTGGTTTGTGAACAGGCGGCAAGACTGGTTTGGGCTGAAAAGTCAAATACCCTCGGCAAAGCCGGGAGTTTGATTTGTCAGCACTTCAAAGGCACTTTCAAAACCGTGAGCCGCTTCGCGGCACAAGCGTTGATATGAGCACAGGCGCGTCGTCCCGGCGCAAGCCGGGACCCAGTTCGTTCATCAAACTCCTGGATTCCGGCTTGCGCCGGAATGACGGGATAGAAATAGCCGCTGCCGGCACTGAAACGCTCAGAATCACTTCTCGACACTGCCGCCGCCGACTCATACCCTGTTTCAAACATCTTTTGACGGTCGCCAAGGTCAAACCTTGGGAATCCCCGGTATAGCCGTGGGTTTAGCTTTGTTTATCAGGCGCTTCCCTCGAAGATGATCTTCCAGCTTCCCTCCTCGCGGATCCAGTACTGGCGCTTTTTCATCCGGTTGTTCAGGTTGTTGCTCCGGTAGTCCTGCTCGAAGCTGACGACGACCAGCTCGTCCTTGCCGGGGTCGCGGAACATCGAGACGTTCGACAGCCGGAGCTTGATCCATTCCTTCCTGGCGTTGACCTGGCGCTTCTGCGCGGCGAACTGTTCCCGGCTCTGGTCCTTGGTGGCGAATTTTTTCGAGTAGTGCTTCAGGTAGCGGTCGACGTCGCGGCTTTCCCAGTCGCCGCGCCATTCCTCGATCTTCTTGTTGAGCGCGGCGCGTTCGCTTTGC
>JAISQQ010000019.1 GCA_031274075.1 Accumulibacter sp. | reverse complement strand
CGGCGCAGGTGGGTGACGCTGTCCAGGTCGATGGACAGGCAACGCAGGCCGGCATCGTCGCCTTCCCTATGGACGACGCGCGTCTCCATGGTGATCGCGGCCGGCATTTCGTCGAGTTGCACGCGCAGCTCGCACAATGCCTGATCCTCCAGCGTGGCTCCGGCGGGCAGGCGCACCAGCGCGCCTTTCAGCGAAAGATCGAGGAGCACGGCGGCGCAGGTCCGGTCGGGAAGGATCAGCGTCGCCGGAGCGTGGAAGACGATGCGGGAATACTTGCGGCGTTCTTGGCCCATGGGATCATCTTGGCGTGAAAGTCATTTACCCCGCATATTACCCCAAAGCAGCTTGTGCAGTTGCAACTGGAAACGCACCGGCAGACGGTCGTCCAGAATCCATTCGGCCAGGTTACGGGGATCGAGCGCTTCCCGCACGGGAGAAAAGAGGATCGGGCAGCGCTGCTCCAGGCGATGCTCGGCGATGGCCTGCCGTGCCCATTCGTAGTCGGCGCGGCTGGCCAGCACGAATTTGAGTTCGTCGCGCGCGGTCAATAGCGGAATGTTTTGCCAGCGATTGCGTTCCGACTCGCTCGAACCCGGCGCTTTCAGGTCGACGATGCGCGAGACGCGCGGATCGACTCCGCCGATGTCCAGCGCGCCGGAGGTTTCGAGCGAGACCTCGTAGCCCGCGTCGCACAGCGCGCCGAGCAGCGGCAGGCAGTTTTTCTGGGCGAGCGGCTCGCCGCCGGTGACGCAGACCTGGCGCGCGCCGTAGGCGGAAACCGCGTCGACGATCGCCGCCAGGCTCATGCGCCGGCCGCCGCTGAAGGCGTGGGCGGTGTCGCACCACACGCAGCGCAGCGGGCAGCCGGCCAGGCGGACGAAAACGGTGGGCAGGCCCATGCGCGAAGCTTCGCCCTGTAGCGAATGAAACACCTCGCTGACCCGCAGCGAGGGTGTTTTCCGGCGCTCCGCCATGCGCCTATTTTTTCAGGCGCTGCCGGGCCGTGGCGGCGACGGGACTCTCCGGGTATTGGGCCAGCAAGGCTTCCAGCGTGGCGCGGGCGCCCCTGGCGTCGCCCAGGTCCTGCTGGCACGAGGCCGCGCCAAGCAGCGCGTCCGCCGCGCGCGGGTTTTGCGGCCAGCGGGCGGCGACCACGCGGTAGACCTCGATGGCGCGTTTGCAGTCGCGTAGCGCGGTCAGCGCGTTGCCCTGCCAGTAATGGGCGTTCGGCGTCAGCGCGCTGTCGGGATAGGTCTTGGCAAAGGTCTCGAAGGCGGCGGCCGATTCCCTGATCTTGTTGGCCTTGAAAAGGTTCAGCGCGGCTTCGTACTCGCGTGTCTCGTCCGCCGCCGGAGCGCCTGCCGCGCCGGTCGGGGATGAAGCGTCGCCCTCGCCGGCCGGGGATATCCTCACCGCCGAAATCGTCGTTTCCAGCTTGCGGATGCGTCCGTCGAGATCGACGTAGAAATCCTGCTGGCGTTTCTTGGCCGATTCCAGTTCGTACTGGAGCATTTCCACCTGCCCGCGCAGCTTGGCGTTGTCCTCGCGCAGGGCCTGGATCTGGTTCACCAGGTCGATCTGCGCCTTGGACACGGTATCGACACGCTCGTTGAGCCTGAGCGTCAGCGCATCGATCTGCTTCCGGGCTTCCTCGTCGTCGAACAATCCCGCGCGCGCCGGCTGCGCGCCGAACACCGCCAGCGCCAGCAACACGACGACCGCGGGAATCGCCGGGCGAAAACGCAAGCGCCGCGCCGGCATCTCAGAACTCGCCGCTGTAGAGCAGGTCGCCGCGCCGGTTTTCGGCCCAGGCGGCCTCGTCCTGGCCAGGGTTCTTCGGCTTTTCCTCGCCGAGACTGACCGATTCGACCTGTTCCTCGCGCGCGCCGAGCAGAACCAGTTGCTTCTTCACCGCGTCGGCGCGCTTCTGGCCGAGCGCCAGGTTGTATTCGCGGCTGCCGCGCTCGTCGGTGTTGCCCTGGATCAGCATCCTGAACTGGCGGTTTTCGGTCAGGAATTTGGCGTGGGCGGCGACCAGGTCGCGGTATTCGGGCTTGATGTCGAAGCGGTCGTAGTCGAAGTAGATGCTGCGCTTGGACAGGATGCTGCGCGAATCGGTGAGTTCGGGCGGCAGTCCGCGGCTGTCCACGCCGCCGGCGGTAACGGTGGCGATCCGGCCGCCGCCGTCGGCGCCGCTGCGCGATTCGACCGGAGCGGCGTCCTGTTCCGCGTCCGGAGTCGAGGTACAGCCAACGGCCAGGAGAACGATAACGATAAGGCTTGGGATGATGAAGCGTTTCATGCGTGAATCTCCAGCGTCAATAGAGCGTTTGTCCGTTTGTAGGAAGGCCGTTACCGACGGTAGGGGCCCCAGGCCGGCTCACGGACGTCGCCGGCCGGGATGGAAAGGCGTTGCTTGAAACGGCCGTCGACCGACACCGCCGACAGCACGCCGCGACCGCCGATTTCCGTGGCGATCAGGATCATGCGATTGTTGGGCGCGAACGACGGCGATTCGTCCTTCTCCGAATCGGACAGCACCTGTATCTGGCGGCTGGCCAGATCCATCGCCGCCAGGCGGAAGGCGCCTTCGCTCCGGGTGATGAAGGCCATCGTCCTGCCGTCGGGCGAGACGCGCGGCGAAACGTTGTAGCTCCCTTCGAAGGTCATGCGCCGGACCTCGCCGCTGTCCAGGCGGGTGCTGTAGATCTGCGGGCTGCCGCCGCGGTCGGAGGTGAAATACAGCGTCTGCCCGTCGGGCGCGAAGGAAGCCTCGGTGTTGATGCTCGAACCGGTGGAGAGACGCTGCGCGCCGGAACCGTCGGCGTTGATCAGGTAAATCTGCGAACCGCCGTCCTTGGACAGCGTGACCGCCAGCTTGCTGCCGTCCGGCGACCAGGCCGGCGCCGAGTTGGAACCCTTGAAGTTGGCAACCACCACGCGCCGCCCGTTGACCAGCGAATGCACGTAGATGATCGGCTTCTTGTCCTCGAACGAGACGTAGGCCAGGCGCGAGCCGTCGGGCGACCAGACCGGCGAGATGATCGGCTCGCGGGAAATCAGCGCCGCCTGCGCGTTCTGGCCGTCGGCGTCGGCGATGTGCAGCTCGTAGCGCGTGGCGCCGCCCTTGACCACGTAGGCGATGCGCGTGGAAAAAACGCCGCGTTCGCCGGTCAGTTTTTCGTAGATGAAGTCGGCGATGCGATGGCCCGCGGCGCGCAGCATGTTCGGCGAGGTCGTCAGGGCTTCGCCGCCGAGCGCCGTCTGCCGGGCGATGTCGTAAAGCTGGAAACGCGCCTCCAGCCGCCCGCCGCCGGGCCGCACGCTGCCCGCGGCGAGGGCGTCCGCGCCGAGGTTTTTCCACTCCTCGAACGCCGGGTTGGTGGCTTCGGTCAGCGACAGGCCGGAAACGTCCGTCAGCCGGAACACGCCGCTGCGCTCCAGGTCGCCGCGCACGACGCTGGTCACGGCGCGCGCCGAACCGAAGTCGCCGCCGAAATCGGCGATGGCGATGGGAATCTGGTTGGCGCCGGCGCCGCTGAACTCGAAGGTCAGTTCGGCGCGCGCGGGCGAAAGGCAAAGAAAGGCCACAACACTGCTTGCGATCAAGCCCAGGCCACGCAATGAAAGCAAGGGTCGAAACATGGGAGGCAGGTTTCCGGAAAAGAATGAGGAATTATATCCCTCTGGCGCGCCAAGGGGCTGTAACGAAAGATAATTCCTGAATTCTACCGGGATAAGGCTATTCATCGAATGGCCTGTATTTCAATTCCAGATCACGCTGGAAAAGGTCTGGCTGGTCGGGCAGGGGCAAGGGGTCGGATTTCCGGATCGCGCGTTCGATGGCTTCATCCAGGGGTTTGTTCCCGGTCGACTTGCTGAGCCTGACGTCGATGATTTCGCCCGTAGGCAACTGCGTCAC
>JAISQQ010000001.1 GCA_031274075.1 Accumulibacter sp. | reverse complement strand
CCGGTAACTGAACCGTCCCCTGTCCCCTGTCATCTGCTATGCTTGCCCGAATCGCACAATTCCACTTCAGACCATGAAATATCTGCTCCTGGCCGGGTTGGCGCTGATCGTTCTCTGGTTTTTCCGTCGCCTGGGAAGCCACCGATCCCGGACGGGGCGGATGCCTGCCGAGCGTCGGGCGGAGCGGATGGTCAAATGCGCCCGCTGCGGCCTTCACCTCCCCGAAAGCGAGAGCGTCCAGGACGGCGCAATCCATTATTGCTGCGCCGAGCACCGCCAGGCGGCGCGGGATCGAACGGACTGAGCGCCATGCCGGACGCAAAGAACGCCGACGCGCCGCGAATATCGCCGATGCACTGGAGAGCCTTGCGTTATTTCAGCATCTACCGGCTGTGCGTCGCCCTGCTGTTCGCGATATCGTCGTTTTACCTGGTGCCGGCCCCGGCCCTGCCGCGGGGCGGCCCATACTATATCTTCTACCAATACGCGATCATCGGCTTCTATTTCCTGGCCAACACGGCGTCGCTGGTCGTGGCGCACATATACCATCAACATTTCAACCGGCAGCTCAGCCTCCAGGTGCTGGTCGACGTGCTGATCCTGGTCTGGCTGGCCGACATCGTCGGCGGATTGCACGAAAGCCTGGACTTCATGCTGCTGGTCACGCTGGCGGGCGCCGGCTTGATCGGGCAGGGGCGCCTGGCCTTGTTCTACGCGGCGATGGCCACCCTGGCGGTGCTCACCGAGGAAATCTCGCGCGTGCTGATGCGCACCAGCGATGCCGTCGATTTCTTCCAGGCCGGCGTCTTTTGCGCCGGTTCCTTCGTCGTCGCCATTTCCGCCCGCCTGCTGGCCAGCCGCGTCATCGCCAACGAGGAACTGGCCCGGAAGCGCGGCGAGGCGCTCAGAAACCAGATGATCATCAGCCAGAACGTGATCGAGGAAATGCAGGACGGCGTGCTGGTGCTGGACCGCGAAGGGCATATCAAGCAGCACAATCCGCGCATCGAGCAGTTGCTCGGCCTGGGCAACCCCGAAGAGCGCAAGCTTTCCACCTATTCGACCGAACTGGCCCTGGGCTTCAGTAATTGGTCCGTGCGCGGGGGCAGCGAGCCGGTGATGATCCGGGCGCCGGCAAGCGGCATCCACCTGCGCGTGCGTTTCATCGCCACCGAGAGTTCCGAAGGCGATGTCCTGGTGCTCCTCGAAGACCTCGGACGATTGCAGGAACAGGCTAGGCAGCTCAAGCTGGCGGCGCTCGGGCGGCTGACCGCCAACATCGCGCACGAGATCAGGAACCCGCTTTCGGCGATCAAGCACGCGGGGGAACTGATGCGCGAGGAATCCACCAATCCGACCAACGATCGCTTGTTGCGCATCGTGCTCGACAACGCCCAGCGCGTCGAGCGCATCGTCAGCGACGTGCTCGAGATCGGGCGGAGCGACCGCCTCCATCGCGAGTTCATCGACTTGAACCAGACCCTGCCGCGGTTCGTCGAGGAATTCGTGATCAAGGAAGGCGTCTCCGCCGGCGTCGTGCGGCTCGAGATTTCCGGGCGCGCGGTCATCGTCTTCGACTGGTCGCATCTGCACCAGATCCTGTGGAATCTCGTCGGCAACGCCTTGCGCTATTCGCGGCGGGAAATCGGAAGCGTCCGCCTGTGCGTGCGCGACCGCGCTCATGAGCAGCGTATCGACATCCACGTGATCGACGACGGTGACGGGGTCGACGAGGGGCATCGCGAACAGATTTTCGAGCCTTTCTTCACCACCCACAGCCGCGGCATCGGCCTGGGGCTTTATATCGCGCGCGAATTGTGCGAGGCCAACGGCGCCCGGCTCGAACTCCTGGACAATCCAACGGGCGCCGATTTTTGCATATCGGGAAGGAGCAGCGAGTGAGCAGCGACAGGATCGACAGGAAGCGCGAAGAACGGCCGCGCGTGCTGGTCATCGACGACGAGGAGGATATCCGCGAGCTGCTCGACCTGACCCTGGCGCGCATGGGCTTGTCGGCCGACTGCGCCGGCACCGTGGCGGAAGCGAGGCAACTGCTGAAAAAAGGACGCTACAGCCTGTGCCTGACCGACATGCGGCTGCCCGACGGGGAAGGGCTGGAGATCGTGCGCCTGATCAGCGCCGACTACGGGGAAACGCCGGTCGCGGTGATCACCGCCTTCGGCAGCGCCGACAACGCCATCGCCGCGCTCAAGGCCGGCGCCTTCGATTACCTGGCGAAACCGGTGGCGCTCGATCAATTGCGCACGCTGATCAAGTCGGCCATCAATCTTCCCAAGGCCGGAACGGCGCACGAAGCGTCGAAGAGTAAACTCGCCGGCAGCGCCGGCGCCGGCCAGTTGACCGGCAACTCGGCGGCCATCACCGCGGTGCGCGAAATGATCGACAAGCTCGCGCACAGCCTGGCGCCGGTCTACATCTCCGGCGAATCGGGCAGCGGCAAGGAACTGGCGGCGCGATTGATCCATCATTGCAGTTCGCGCCGGGCGGCTCCGTTCATTCCGGTCAACTGCGGCGCGATTCCGGAAAACCTGATGGAAAGCGAATTTTTCGGCTATCGCAAGGGCGCGTTCACCGGCGCCGAAAGCGATCGCGACGGCTTCTTCCAGACCGCCAACGGCGGCACACTTTTCCTCGACGAAGTCGCCGACCTGCCGCTGCCGATGCAGGTCAAGCTGCTGCGCGCGATCCAGGAAAAAAGGGTGCGCAAGGTCGGCAGCGCGACCGAGGAGCCGGTCGACGTGCGCATCGTCTCCGCCACGCATCGCCTGTTGAAGGATTGCGTCGACGCCGGCACCTTCCGGCCGGATCTTTACTACCGGCTGAACGTGATCGAACTGAAAATGCCGGCCCTGCGCGAGCGGCAGGAAGACATCCCGATCCTGGTCGAATCGATCCTGTCGCGCATGTATCCGGAAAAGCGCCCCAGCCTGGCCGAGGACGCGATGCGCGCCCTGTGCGCCTACGGCTATCCCGGCAACGTGCGCGAGCTAGAGAACATTCTCGAACGTGCCACCGCGCTTTGCCGCGACGGCCGGGTCGGCCTCGACGACCTGCAGCTCACCGACGATCCGGCGCTCAGCGGCGGCGAAAGCCTCTCCGGCGAAACGCTCGACGACCGCCTCAATCGCGTCGAACGGCAGAGCATTCTCGAAGCCCTGGCGAAGACCGGCTTCAACCGTACCGCGGCGGCTCGGCTGCTCGGCGTCACCTTCCGCTCGCTGCGCTACCGCATCGAGCGGCTGGGCATCGAAGAAGACGCCGGATGAGCCTCGCCGGGGCGATGACCGACGGATGGATCGACGGCATTCGCCATGTGCCGTCGCCCAACTGCGACGAGCGCCCCGGCGGGCAGGCCGTGTCGCTGATCGTGATTCACGCCATCAGCCTGCCGCCGTCGCGGTTCGGCGGTGGCGACATCGAGCGCCTGTTCACCAATACGCTCGATCCCGACGCTCATCCCAGTTTCGCCCGCCTCCGCGCGCTGCGGGTATCGGCACATTTCCTGATTTGCCGGGACGGCGAGATCGTCCAGTTCGTTTCCTGCGAGCGGCGTGCCTGGCACGCCGGGGTCTCGGTCTGGCAGGGACGGCAGGCGTGCAACGATTTCTCCATCGGCATAGAGATCGAAGGATGCGACGAGATCCCGTTCGAAGACCTCCAGTACGAGCGGCTGATCGGCCTGATCGGCTGCCTGCGCGCGCGCTACCCGGTCGCCGCGCTGGCCGGCCACGCGGACATCGCCCCGCAACGAAAGACCGACCCCGGCCCCTGCTTCGCCTGGTCGCGGCTGGCCGTCGAAGGCATGCCGCCGCGCGTCGCGGCGTAGCGCCGGAGGCGCCGAAACGGTCGCGGCGCGCGCCCGTTGCCCGATTGCGACACCCGTATGACAAAGACGATAAATCGCCCAAAAACCGCTTGCGTCAGGCTACGCGCGTTCCTACAATCAGTCGGAATAGCGGACGGGGACACAATATCCAGTAGTTTTACGGTCCCGGCCGTATCGCTTGTCGGCAACACTGCTTTTGGGGGCGACTCGCCGCCGTGCTTCGGCGGCGTATTTCCGGTAGCGCACACGAGACGGACGTAACGAGATTGCATAGCGACGACGACGATTACCGCGGCCTGTTCCATCCAAAGGCGCTTTTCGGCTCCGCCAGCGGGTTTGTCGCCGGCTTTCTTCCCCCGTATTTGGTAAACCGCCGTTCGGCGTCGCGTGCCACCGCCGGAAAATTCCATCGCTGTTCCTATTCCATCGCTATTCCACTGACTCCCTTGATGTTTCGATCCACGTCCAGCGGGCCGGACCAAAGCACGGAAAGGCTTACGTCCCTCCCGTCCGGGGTTATCTCCCTGAAGGGGGAGGTTTCAAAGCGGAGTTGGTTTTCGATGAATCCCCGGCGGTACAAAGGCAGGCTCCGCGCGGCCGTCGGCGATTCGGGAGTGGAAGCGGGTGTTTTGAATGCTCCGGTCGATCC
>JAISQQ010000119.1 GCA_031274075.1 Accumulibacter sp. | reverse complement strand
CGCGAAATGATCGAAGCCCTGAAATACGAGCAAATCGACGCCGGGTTCACGGTACATCCCGAACCCGTCCGGAAATTGCGCAAGGAAGCCGTCTGGTGGGATCGCTTCGCCGTCGCCGTACCCCGGAACCATCCGTTGCTCTCCTACCCTAAAATCCCCCTGCACAAAGTCACCCGCTTCCCGTTGCTTCTTTTCCATCCCGAAGCGTGTTCCGGGGGCTACTCACCCCACCCCGCGGCGCCCGCTGAGCACCGCATCCTGCGCTGTGCGGATATCGAAGCCAAGACCGGCTTCAAGCGCGCACATCTACAGCCTGATGAAGGAAGGTTCCTTGCTGGCCTCGATGTCCTGCGGGCCGGTGGCTTCACACGAGACCGTCGCGCGCGCGATGATGGTGCTGCGCCTTACCCGCTGGCTCAGTCTCGTGCGCCGCCGGCGCGACGCCAAAACGGGGCGTATCCTGGGAAACCTCTACGTGCTGCACGATGAGCCGCTGACACCGTATGAGGCGATTCAGCTCGATCCGGGCTATCTGCCGCTGGTGAGCTTGGCCTTGACGCACGCCAGTAAATCCGTCCAGCGCGTCGGCTTCCAGGTCTTGAAGGAAATGAGCGAAGACCCGCATCTGGCCGGGCGCGTTTTGCCGAACCGCCTGCACATCCTGATGCGGCGTATGCGCGAGTCCGGGACGTGTTCTCTGGACGAGACTTATCCACAGGAAAAAGCTCGTCACGATTCCGAAGAAGGCCCAAAAACCCTTCTTCGGAATCAGAAACGCCTTCTTCGGAATCCGAACCCGGGCTGAAACCCGCGCCAGACGGCCTGCTTCGGAATCCGAAGCCGGAGAGTACAGAGTACGTACTGTACTTGATAAAGATTGTATAAAAGTACGTACAGTACCGTGCGCGAACTCGATCTGAAGTTGCCCGAGCGTTTCCTGGAACTGAAGGAGGAACAGCAGGACGGCGCGCTGCTGGCCTTGTGGCAAGTAGACGAAACCCAGCGGCAGGTGGTGCTGGACGAATGGGCGGGCGCGCTGCGGCAACAGTAATCTTGAGTTGGCCAGTAGGAACAGCGTGTAGATCATGAAACGGTGGGTGGCAAAGAGGGTTTCCTCGTTGCGCAGATCGAGCACCATCAGGTTCTGGTAGACCGTCGAGCAGCGCCGTAATTGCTCCTTCGCTTTTTCCGTGTGCTCGAAATACAGATCCACCCGCTCGTACACGTCGGGAAGAGTTACCGGGCGCTATGCGCCCGCAAGAATCACCGCCTTCTGTCCTCTGTCTCTTGCTCTCTGTCACCAAGCATGCGTCGAGCTTGGTCGACGGCCTCGCCGAGCGCGCGCGCATCGTCCGAATCGGGGTCGAGCTGCAGCAGCAGGCGGCCCCAGTAATCGACAACGGCGGCGACATCCTGCCGGGCGTTGGCGGCGGCGCCGGCGACGAACAAGACCCGCGGCTCGTCGGGCGCGCCTGCGAGCGAGCGCGCGATCAAGGCATCGGGCTTGCCATCGAAGCGACCGCCATTGGTCAGAGCCAGGACTTCAGCATAGTCGGCGAGGAGTGCGGGGGTGTCGTCGAGCAGAGTTTCGGCCTTGGCGAAGGCTTCGGCGGATTCGGCGAAGCGGCCGAGCGCCTTGTACGAGCGGGCAAGCAGAACCCGGCCGGCCAGGTCGTCCGGGTTGGCTTCGAGGCGTTCGCTCAGACCGTGCAGCAGGGCGTCGATTTCCCGCGGACTCGCGTCCGCCCGCGTGTACGCCGGATCGAGCGCCCGCGGAGTACCGAGCAGGACGTAAACGGCGGCGGCAGCCAGCGGGATAGCGACGAACAGAGCCAGGATCGTCCGCCTTCCGGCGGCGGTGGGACTGGCTGGCACGGCTGGCGTCTCGGCTTCGGTTTCCTCCAGCAGGCGGCGTTGCAGTTCGCTCTTGGCCTGCTCGAACTCGCGTTCGCCGAGCGTCCCCGCGTCGCGGCCGCATTCCAGTTCGCGCAGTTCATCGCGCAGGAGAGCCAGGTTGGCTTCGCGCCACACGACCGGCGGGGTGGCGGCCTCGCCGCGCCACAGCGGGCGCGACAGGATGAGCAGCGCGATCAGCAGCAGCGCGCCGGCGGCGAGAAAGAACAGGACGGCTTCGCTCATGATTCCGGCTCGCTGGAACGCAGCAGCCGATCGGCTTTACGCCGTTCGGCCTCGCTCAGCGGCAGGTCGACGGCGCGCGAACGCCGCCGCAGGAACACGAACAGGCCGCCGACGCCGCCGGCCAGCAGCAAGGCCGGCCCGAACCACAGCAGCAGCGTGGTCCCCTTGAGCGGCGGACGGTAGCGCGCGAAATCGCCATAGCGGCCGACCATGAATTCCATGATCTCGTCGTCGCTTTTGCCGGCCTCGATCATGCCCCGGATCTCGCGGCGCAGGTCGTGCGCCAGCTCGGCGTTGGACGAGGCCAGCGACTCGTTCTGGCAGACCAGGCAGCGCAGTTCGGCGACGATGACGTTGAATCGCCTCTCGGCCGTCTCATCCCACGCCGCCGGCGCGGCGTTCCCGGCAAGCGCCGGGTTGCCGGCGAAAAAGCAGAGAAGACAAAAAATAAGCAGGCGCTTAGAGTATTTTGCGGTCAAGTATTGGCACATTTCATCGCAGGGATCTTGGTTCAGGCACAGCGGAGGTCGGTAATCAGAGGTCATCTGCAGGTGGGATGAGCGAAGCGAACTTCAACGACCCTCCTGTAGATTGGGTAAGTGAAGCGCGACCCGACGATCGTTGTCAAGCCAGATGGCCCTCACCCCCGACTTCTCTCTCAATAAGCTTCTCCCTCGGGAGAAGGTGACGCGCAGCGCCGGATGGACGAATGCTGGGTTACACGCGGCTTACCCAAGCCACAAACTGTTCTTTGTTTCCCGTACCGAATTCATTCCAGGGCGATCCGCAAGGCGGCCGCCGCCGGCCAGGGGGCGAAGAATACACCGACCAGCGAAAGCGCCGCCAGCAAGGAAAGATGCGCCTGCGCGCCGTTTCCGGTCATCGCCGCATCGATCGCGCCGGCGCCGAAGATCAGCAGCGGAATATAGAGCGGCAGGATCAACAGCGACAGGAGCACCCCGCCGCCGCGCACGCCGAGCGTCAGCGCCGCGCCGATGGCGCCGATTCCCGACAGGGCCGGCGTGCCGATGGCC
>JAISQQ010000055.1 GCA_031274075.1 Accumulibacter sp. | reverse complement strand
CTCGTGGGTTTCGGCGCCTTCAAGTCCGCTGCGCGCGCTGCCCGCGAAGGCAAGAATCCAAAGACGGGTGAAAAGATCAAGATCCCGGCGACCACCGTTCCCAAGTTCTCCGCCGGCGCAACGTTCAAGGCAGCGGTCGTTGCCGCCAACACCAAGGGCAAGAAGAAAAAATAATTCACTCGAATAAAAAAGGCCTGCCGCCGCGCAAGCCTTTTTTATCGATCCCCTTGCCGGCGGCGGGATTGACGCACCGATGCGGCGCACGTAGAATTCGCGTCTTCGATGGGGGCGTAGCTCAGCTGGGAGAGCGGTTGGTTCGCAATCAACAGGTCGGCGGTTCGATCCCGCCCGTCTCCACATACATGGACGTCAAGCACTCAGGCCAGTCGAAGCGGCTGGCTTTTTGCTTTCCGCGATTCATATGGGCCGGGTACGTCCCATGCCGCCCGTAGCTCATCTGGACAGAGCACTTGGCTTCGAACCAAGGGGTAGGGAGTTCGAATCTCTCCGGGCGGGCCAATGAAAAAATATGAGATGATGCGGCTTATCGTTGAATAAGGGCTTGGTTATGCCATCCTCTCTGCCAGTAGTATTACATGATCGCCGCCGTTTTTCGGATAGAAGAGTCTTGGGCGAAGTTTCCGTGCCGGAGGCGCGGGAGCGGAGAATTCGCGCGGAACGCCGTGGACTCGAGGTGGAGGAACTTTATTTCGACGAACGGATCACATTGGACAGCGAGAGCCGGCGGGCAGGCGTGTCGGAGTAGCCGGCGCGGAAACCGCCAGGTTCCCGCGTTGCCGCCGGGTTCCTGATTTGCGCGGTCGCGGGGGACGGGATTTCAAACGGGAGTTTACCTTGCCATGACGCACGACAGGATGCAAGACGCTTTTTATGCCGGTCTGCGGCAAAACCTCGATGGGCTGCGCGCGCAGGGGCTGTACAAAGAGGAACGCGTGCTGGCTTCGCGTCAGGGTGGCACGGTCGTCTGCGACGATGGGCGGCGACTGATCAATCTCTGCGCCAACAACTACCTCGGTCTTTCCGGCGACGAATCGCTGATCGCGGCGGCGACGGAAAGCATCGCGCAATATGGCTACGGGCTGTCGTCGGTGCGTTTCATCTGCGGCACGCAGACGGTCCACAAACGACTCGAGCAGGCGATTGCCGATTTCCTCGGCATGGAAGACGCGATCCTCTACGCGGCGGCCTTCGACGCCAACGGCGGCGTGTTCGAGCCGCTGTTCGACGAGAACGACGCGATCCTCTCGGACGCGCTGAACCACGCTTCGATCATCGACGGCATTCGTCTGTGCAAGGCGGCGCGCTACCGCTACGCGCACGACGACATGGCCGACCTGGAAACGCAATTGCGCCAGGCCGCCGGCAAGCGGCACAAGCTGATCGTTACCGACGGCGTATTTTCGATGGACGGAACGATCGCCGCGCTCGACAAGATCTGCGATCTCGCCGGCCGCCACGGCGCGCTGGTGATGGTCGACGATTCGCACGCCACGGGTTTCATGGGCGCGAGCGGACGCGGCACGCACGAACACCACGGCGTGATGGGCCGCGTCGACATCATCACCGGCACCCTCGGCAAGGCGCTCGGCGGCGCGATGGGCGGCTTCACCGCGGCGCGCCGGGAAGTGGTGGATACCCTGCGCCAGAAATCGCGTCCCTACCTGTTTTCCAACAGTCTCGCGCCAGCCATCGCCGGCGCGTCGCTGGCCGTGTTGCAACGTCTCGCGTCCTCCACCGGACTGCGCGACCGGCTGCACGCCAATACCGCGCATTTCCGGCGCGCGCTCGGGGAAATGGGGTTCACCCTCAAGCCGGGCACGCATCCGATCATCCCGGTGATGCTGTTCGACGCTCCGCTGGCGCAGCGTTTCGCCCGCCGTCTCTACGAGCTGGGGGTGCTGGTCAGCGGCTTCTTCTATCCCGTGGTGCCGATGGGTCAGGCCCGCGTGCGCGTGCAGCTTTCCGCCGCGCACACCCGCGAACAACTCGACGCCGCCCTCGCCGCCTTCGCCCAGGCGAGACGCGAACTTTTTCCAGATTTCAGAGGACAGATGACAGAAGACAGAGGACAGAGGACAGTAATATTTGCGGGCGCGAAGCGCCCGGTAGTTGACTGTCCTCCGTCTTCTGTCCTCTGTCATCTGAACCAGGTTATGCCATGAAAAAAATCCCTGTCGCATTCACCCTCATCACTCTTTGCGCCGGGAGTCTTTCCGGCTGCGCCAATATGAGCGAGACCGGACGCACGACCAGTACCGGCGCGGCGATCGGCGCCGTCGCCGGCGGGCTGATTGGCGCCGCTACGGCGGGCGGCCATCGCGGCCGCAGCGCGGCGACCGGCGCGGCGCTTGGCGCGGCGATCGGCGCGGGAGGCGGCTATCTCTGGTCGCGGCACATGCAGGAGCAAAAGGCGGCCATGGAACAGGCGGCCCAGGGAAGCGGAGTCAGCGTCACGCAAACGGCGGACAACCAGCTCAGGCTGGAGATTCCGAGCGACATTTCGTTCGACACCGGGCGCTACGACATCAAGCCCCAACTGCGACCGATCCTCGACCGCTTCGTCGCCACGCTGAACCAGCATCCGGTGACGCACGTGACGATCATCGGCCACACCGACAGCACCGGCTCGGACGCGATCAACGAGCCGCTGTCGGTCAATCGCGCCGCCGCCACGCGCGACTACCTCGTGGTGCGCGGCGTGGCGATGAACCGCTTCGCCATCGACGGACGCGGTTCGCGCGAACCGATCGCCGACAACGCCACGGCGGCCGGCCGCGCAATGAACCGGCGCGTCGAGATTTTCGTCGCCGAAGCCGCGCGCTGATCGTTCGGAGGGCTTGGCGCGCAAGCGCCGTCCCGCGGTAAAACCGAGGGAACTTCCTTCTTCCACCGCCTGCGGGAAGACGAAGACTGGAGAGGCCAGGACACCCGCGTCGATACTTTTTCGGTATCGGACGAGGTTTAAATGGTATTTGTTTTTCTCATTCGCCAAGACAAAAATTGATATTACCCGAACCGGGCGCCGGGATCGCTTGGTAACACGTAAACATCCGGCGTGTGGCGTTTTGTGCTCCATCATGCGCTGGAAAAGGCATCGGCGGCGCCGGGTCGGGTTCGATCCAATCTCAACGCTGGGAGGAACAATGAAAATCCGCAACATTCTGTGTGTCTCATTGACATCCGCCATGCTTCTGGCGAGCGTGTCCGTTTCGGCTCGCGACTTCCGCGCCGCGGACAATCAGGTGGCCGACTATCCGACGGTGCTTGCCATGCAGTTCATGGGTAAGCAGATTTCCGACGCGACCAAGGGCAAATACGACATCAAGGTTTATGCCAACAGTTCGCTCGGTTCCGGAAAGGACGCCATCGAGCAGGTAAAGATCGGCGCGATCGACTTGACCCGTGTATCGACTTCGGAGTTCCACGGCATCATTCCGGAATCGCTGGTCCCCTCCTTTCCGTTCCTGTGGCGCGACATCGAACACTTCCGCAAAGTAATGAACGGCCCGCTCGGCGACGAACTGCTCAAGACCTTCGACCAGGCCGGCTGGATCGGGCTCTGCTTCTACGAGGCCGGCGCCCGTTCGCTCTACGCCAAGAAGCCGGTGCGCACGCTGGCCGACGCCAAGGGCCTGAAGATCCGCGTACAGCCATCGGACCTGTGGGTAGCCATCATCGCCGCCATGGGCGGCACGGCGACGCCGATTCCCTACGGCGAGGTCTATACGGCGCTGAAAACCGGCCTGGTCGACGCCGCCGAAAACAACTATCCATCCTACGATACCACCAAGCATTACGAGGCGGCTCCGATCTATAGCGAAACGCAGCACGTCATGGCGCCCGACGTCGTCGTCTTCTCCAAGAAAGTCTGGGACACGCTGTCCAGGGAAGAGCAGGAGATCATCCGCAAAGCCGCCAAGGACTCGGTGGCCTACTACACCAAGCTTTGGACGGAGAAGGAACAGGTTTCGAAGGAGTATCTCAAGAAGGAAGGCGTGACTTTCGTCGATGACGTCAAGCGCGAGGAATTCGTCACCGCGATGCGACCGGTGTGGGATCGTTTTGCGCCGACGCCGGAACTCAAGACGCTGGTGCAGAAGATCGTCGATACCCAATAGC
>JAISQQ010000046.1 GCA_031274075.1 Accumulibacter sp. | reverse complement strand
CGGTCCTGCATTCTTCCATCAGTGAGTGGACGCGCGCCGGGTCAGGGGCGGCCAGTTCGGTTTCGACGCGGGCGAGCAAGGCTTTGTCCGCGTTTGGCGAGGCGGCGAGTTCAATGGCGATACTCTGCAATTCGCCGGTTCGTTCTCGCAGTTCGCGGCGCTTACGCGTGGTTTGCGCAAGATCGAGCACCAGCGAATCCAGCAGCAGATTTCGTTGCGCTGGATTGTCTTCCCGTTCGGCCTTGGCAAGCCGCGTCAGAAACGGCTGCGCGACGGATTCGCCTTCCAGCGATTGCAATTCGGCAATGTGGCGGTCAATGCGTTTGAGGCGCTCGTCACGGTGCCCGGCCGCTTGGCTGGATAGCCATTCAGTCAGCGAAACCCGTGAAATTCCGGTTTGCAGACGTGATGCCAGTTGGTGTCGATCGTCGTTCAATGCTTCCGATGGCGGTGTCGTGTCGGCAAGGAGCGCGAAGCCTTGCGCCAATATTTTTTCCGAATCGGGCAGATGTTCGCCTTGTGCCAGGAAGCGCAGTTTTTTTTCCAATTCAGGAGGAAGCGTTTTTGTGGCAAGCGTTTTCAGTAAAATGCCTGTGTTTTCCTTTTGACGGCGTTGCCGCTCGCGTTTGCTGGCGGCGCGTTCAATCGATCGAATTTCGCGCTCGATCAGGTCGTTTTTCAAATACGCGATTTCCGCGTCCGCAATTTTTCGTACTTCGAGAAAGCGTTCGGAACGCAATAATTCCCGTAAATGATCACGACGAGCAAGCGTCTCGTGGTAATCGGCTTCATTGAATTCCCCCAGCTTTCTTGCCCGTTTCAACCACAGGGACGATTCGTTTTCAAGGCGCCGCAAATCCCGTTCGCAAAGCTTTCTTGCCGTTTCTGTCGTCACAACGACTTTGGGGCCACTCATTCCTGTTCTCCCGTGGTATCGGCATTTTGCAATGCTTTGTCGATCGCCTCGGCCAACCGGGCGCGCTCCCTGTCGCCGTCCTGATGCCAGCCGCGCGACGATACCCGGTACAGATACGGAACCGAGCGCCGCAGTACCGATGGACGCCAGATTTCCCTTGCGCGAGCATGCGTCAGCAAGGCATGGAGCGGCGTATCGCATTCGATGCCGATGGCGTAGAGTCCGGTCTGTGGATGCTCGATGGCGAAATCCAGCCCGAAAACATCGCCGTCGCCCCGCACTCGCGGCGTCCAGCCCAGCGCGCGGATGTAGTCGGCCACCGCCGCCAGGAAACCGTCTTTCATTTCTTTCATTGCATCCGTGTCGCCATACACAGCGCTTCCTCTCTGGCGGCCGGAATCCAGGCGCGCCAGCAGCCGCGCGGCGTGCGAAAATTCTCCGTCAGAGAGCAGGCGCGCGTATTCGAGATAACTTTGCAGGTAGTCTCGCGGGCCGGTGGGCGCGTGGTGCGTGGTCAGCATGTCGGAAATGTCGGCGATGGGCATGGAGGTCATCAGCACCACTTTTTGCCGCGCCCGGCTGATGGCGACGTTCAGGCGCCGCTCGCCGCCGGTCTGCCCCAACACCCCGAAATTGCGCCGGAACGTACCCTGCGCGTTTCTGCCGAAGGTGGTGGAAAACACGATAACGTCGCGCTCGTCGCCCTGCACGTTTTCCACGTTCTTGACGAAGATCGACATGTCTTCGCCTTCGTCTTTGCGCTCGCGTTCCTCGGTATAGACGGCGCGAAAATCGGCATCGTCCGCGGCGCGAAATTCCAGACGTTCCTCGATCAACGTGGCCTGCCTGATGTTGAAAGTGACTACGCCCACGGACGGGCGTGGTCCCGGCCGTTTCCAGAATTCCGCCAGCCAGCCTACCAAGCGTTCGGCTTCATCCTCGTTGCTCTGGTTCTGATACAGGCCATCGACGCGAATCACCTCCAGCGGCCTGAAGGTTCGAATGTTGGCTTCCGTATGCCGCGCCGGAACACTCAGGCGGTTCATGTAAAAGGCGGCGTTGGAGAAGGCAATCAATTCGCGGTATGCCGAACGGTAATGAATTTGCAGAGTGGTATGCGGCAGGACGCTCCTCGCCAGTTGCAGGAGGTCGGGGCAGTCCTTGATTTCGCGGCGGTTCCAGGTGTCGGCGAACAATTCCTGTCCGGCCTCGCCGGCTTCTTCGTCGGGCATGATGCCGTCGAACAGTTCGCCTTCATCGTTTTCGACGCGGCTGGAGAAAAACGAGGTGGGCGGCATCTGCTTTTCGTCGCCGCTGACAATGACGGTCTTGCCGCGATACAGCGTGGGCAGGGCATACTCCACAGGCATTTGCGAGGCTTCGTCGTAAATCACGGTATCGAACATGCCGGGGACGAGCGGCAGCACACGGCTGGCAACGTCCGGGTTCATCAGCCATACCGGTACGAGGCGCATCAGGCCGATTTTCGCGCCTCGATCGATGAATTCACGCAGTCTCAGTGCGTTTGGGCCCGTCAGGCGGGTGATGCCTTCCCATTCGCGGCGATTGCCAAGCGCCTGCCGGTCAATGTTTCCAGTCAGCAATTCGCGGTTCAAGCGACGGATTTCCTTGTCGGCTTGAGCCAGCGCCGCCGTTTTTTCCTGGATTTCCGCCGCGCTGAACAGCAATTCCGGATGCTCCTCTTCCAGTCGCGCCTTCCAGCCCAAGCAAGCTTCACGCCGGAACAGGCGGCGTATGAAGCTTTCCAGTCCGGACTCTGGGATTTGGGCGAATTCGGCTTCTTGCGGGCGCAAAACGGCAAACAGTTCCAAATCCTCCTCATCCAACTGTTTGTTGGCTATCAGGTGGTTCACGCGGCTGCGGAAAGTCTGATAGGCGGACAAATGCGGTAAAGCCGCCTGCATGTCCTGTAAAAATCTCGTATTGTCACGATTTTCCCCGATGCACTGGCGCCAGGCCATCAGCGCTTTTTCTTCCATCCAATCCCGCAGTGCGTCCAATGCCGCCAGGCTCTGCTGGCGCGCTTCCTGCCGCAGGGCGGCGGCATTCAACTGGGAGAAAAATTCCACAAGGCTTTGCTTTCTGGCCGTCAACACCGCCGCCTCTGCCACGTCGGATCGAGGAGCGCTCGCCAAGGCATGCACAAGCTGCTCGATATGCCGCAACAGGCGCACATCGTCTTCCGCCTGTTGGTTCAGTTCGAGCCCGCTGCCGCTGGCAATCTCCGGTAGTCCGAGCGGACGACGCAAATGGGAAAAGCGCTGCCGCAGGGGACGCCACTGCGCTTCCAGCCGCGCCGCCGCCAGCAATTCGGCCAACAGGTGTTTGGAGCTGGCTTTGCCGGTGACGCCCTGCGCGGCAAAAAACGCGCGCAGGGCAAAAAGGCGCGGCAGGCGCGCGGGATTCAGGCGTGCGCAAAATGAATCGACCCGCAATTCCTTTTGCGCGTACCCGGAAAGCCGCGTCAGACGCGCATCGCCCAGCAGCTTGAGCGCGGGCGACAGGCGGTATGACCAAAGCTCAACATTGCAGGCGCGTAATTCGCGGGCCAGATCGCTCATGCCGGCCAACAGGCGCTGACCTTCGCCGTTGCGAAATTGTGGCAGCCAGCGCGCAAGATGTTGGCGCACGGCGTCCGGCAGTTCCAATAGCCGGGATGCGTGCGTCCGCATCCAGGCGCGGCAGGACGCGGCGTCCTCCAGTTCAAAGGAGGCTGGATGTTCCGCCGAAGCCTGCCGCCGTTCGGCCTCGGCATGGAGAAAGCGGATAAAACCCTGTGTAAAGGCGCGCAAGGTCGCGGTATCGACGGAAAAAGACCGTAATGCCGCCAAGGGACTGTCTTCAAAATGGGACGGCAGCCAGAGCCGAACCAGCGAGGCGCAGCGATGTTCATGCCGGGTCAGAGCCGTGGCGTCCAGCGTGGCGAATTTTTGGCGCAGGGCGAAAAAATCCGGCAAGCTCATTTCGGCGTCCAGCCGCACAAGCTCTCCCGTCAATTGCCGGTAGGAAAGACCGCTGGCCTCATCCGTACGGTACAGCGCTTCATGCAGGCGGTCGAGTTCGCCTTCCAGGATCTGGATGCGTTCAGCCAGACTGGCGCGTTGACGTTTCAAGGCCGTCATGCCGTTATCGATCTGGAATGACGCGAACAGCCGTTCCAACACGGCACGGACGCGGCGAATGACTTGTGCGCGGTCGTTGATTTCATTGATCATCACCATGCGCTCGTCCAGACCCTCGGCCCGTAGGCGTTTGGACACTACCTCCAGGGCCGCGAGTTTTTGGCAAATGACGAGTACGCTTTTGTTACGCCCGATGGCGTCTGTCACCATGTTGACGATGGTCTGGCTCTTGCCGGTACCCGGTGGGCCTTCCACCAGCAGGCCAGGGGGACGGCGGGCACGAAACACGGCGTCTTCCTGCGAGGGATCGCTGGCCAGGGTGAAAAAGCGTTCCGTCTCCGGCACCGCGGGCGGCACATCCCGATCCTCACTCTCACCCTCACCCTCCTCGCGCAGGCGCAGCATGGCTTCCAGCCCCGTCGTCCGCAGAGCGTCGATGTTTTCCCGGCACAAAGAGAGCAGGTCTTCGCGGATGGTCTGCCCGGAAAAAGTGACGTGAAACAGTACGGCGGCGCACAGCAATTCGCCACGCGCGTTTGTTGGCCGGGCGTTGGCGGGCAGGGCGGCAAGCTCCAGCGTGCGAGCCGGAGCCAGCGCGGCAAAGCCTTCCAGCACCTCCCGCGCTCGCGGCGTGGGGCGGCCCAGCAAAAGATTGGCGGCTTCCTGCCAGCGCTTGCCCTCCGCCGCCCCCAAGAGCTTGCCGAGCGCCGGATTGCTCCGAATTTCCTCGCGCCTGTCGTCAAAGGCCAGGCCGACCTGTTGCTGACGCAGGTCGCCAATCTTGATTTCCAGGCGCGCCGGCCACAACAGCAGCGGAATGACACGCGGAAGCGCTTTGCCACGCGGGTCTTGGCTCAACAAAAAGGGGAAACCCAGATACAGGCCATCGATGCCGGTATCGCGCCGGTAGCGCAGATTGTCCGAATGCAGCTTGCGCAATCGGGCGTGCAGCAGCGAATCGGGCGAGGCGCCGACGTCCAGCATCAGCGAATGGGTGCGGCGTTGCAGAAGATGCTCCAGCAGATCGGAGGCCGGGCGGCGTTCGCCGCTGATTTCCGTCAGGTCGATGCGCGCCGAAGTCTTGCCGATACTCATCCGCGCCAGCACGCCGCGGGTAATGGAAATGGAAATTTTCTTCTCGAAAAAATCGATGAGCTGCGTCAAATATTGCTGCTTGTGCGGTACCTGCCAGTCTTCCGCCGGCACGGCCAGCATCACCAGCGCCGTGCCCAGCGGCAGCCGCCGATGCAGGCGGAACTGCTCTGCCCAAGCGTCTACTTCCTCTATGCCGCAGCGAGCAAAACCGCTGATGCGCTCATCTACTTTGGCGAATAGGGATTGCCGTCCTGCTTGCAGCAGTTTTGCCGCCGCCTCGCGTGAGAATTTTTCGACTGGAATACTGGCGGCGGCAAGCGTCGCTTCTTCCAACACGGCATCCACTGAGCGGAACAGGCCCAGATTGGCACTCAACAGAATAATCAGGTCTTCCTCGGGCAGATGGCCGCGGTCAATGAGCGTCAGAATGCCCGAATGCTCGGACTCGGGCAGCAAACGCAGCCGCTCTTGCCATTGGGCAAAAAGTTTCGGACGGGCTGTCGACAGCAGATAAACGCGCAGTTGCTCTTCCGCGAGTTCGATATCCAGATGCTCGGCGCGCTGGCGCACATTCCTGGCCCGCGCTTTCAGGCGCGCCAGCCAGCCCTCGTTTTGCCCGCGGACAAGTATGTCGGGCGCCACGCCGCTGATGAGGCGATATCCTTCCAACGGATGTTCCAGCAGCCAGCCTGGCGTGACGATGAGACCGCGATGGATGAGCGGCATATCGGCATTCAGCAACTTCAAGGCCAGCATCAGACGAAAATCGTCTTCCAGCTCGTCGTACTGCATGACATCGCGCAAGGAAGCGAGTGTGTCCGGCGACAGCCTGGCCTGTTCCGCCCAGGTCACAAGTTCGCCGTGCGACAGATGCTTCAACGCTTCCTCCCAATTGTCTTCCTGTGCCGCCGCCAGTGCGAACAGCTTGGGATTCCGGTAGCGCTGCCGCCCAAGAACGATGACCGCGCCCTCTGGGTCGTCCGTTTCTTCCCCTGCCGCTTCCGGCGCTTCCACGTCCTTGCCGTCCAGCCAATCCTTGACTTCTTTCCATTGCCAGCGTTGGTGCCAATCGCGCGCCAGCAGGCCGCGCAGCAAGAGGCGCAACCTTGGCTCGAGCGTATCGGGGAGCACGATGCCGCTGGTGATGATATGAATCAGAAAGGCTTGCGGATGAATACCCGCAAAACACGCGCCTTGGGTGAATTGTTCCAGCAGGATCATTCCCAGGCTCCACCAGTCCGAAGCCGCCGTCACCCCGCCCATGATGGTCTCCGGGGCCATGTAGCGCCCGGTTTCCTGCGGAGCGACCATGTCCAGGTCAAACTCGGACAAGCGCGCCGAACCGAAACCGCTGATGACGAGATCGAGCGGTTCGCGATTGCGCACCAGCAACACACCGGGGCGCAAATCGCGGTGACGCAGGCCGTTTTCGTTGAAGGCATTCAGCGCCTTGCCCAATTCGTACACGATATGACGCACCGTGGCGCTATCGTTTTCCCCAAAGACGATCCCCAGATCGGCCAGCGTGCCTCCGCTCATTTCTTCGGCTACTTCGTAGGCGCGTTCATTCCAGCGCCCGGTAGCGATAATCTCCGGCACGTGCTCGCGCGACAAGCGCCGCAGCACGTCGTAGATCGCCGGGTCCGGTTCCGCTCCCGCGTGGTAGAGCGTGAGCACCGCCCGCCGACCGCTTGTGATCTCTTCGGCGATGTACCTCTCGCGTACTCCATCGGTATTGCTGATCTGGTTCAGCAGGCGCCAGCCATCGATAACCGTCTCCGGGGCGCTGCCCGGCTCATCCTCATCCGCCGGCGCGGCGCGCACGGGGCCAGCGCCGCATTCGGCGCACATGAGCGCTCCCTCTTCCAGCGGATGCCCGTTTTCGCAGAATTGCGTTGCAGGCGTTGCTGTTTTGCCTGACGCGGCTTCTGGCGAGCTTGCGCTGCTACCTCGCGCTTCTTCCCGCGTGATGACCGGTTGGGGCCGCCAACCTTCCTCGTGCAGAGGTTCATCCGCCAGAGACCAATTGCAAGGCTGTCCGTCGATTTCTCCTTCGCAAATAAGCTCCCGCAAAGGGCGCTCGGTTTGGCAATTGGGACAGAAATGAATCATTTGCACCATTTTGCAAGCGCTCCACAGTCAAAGAAATTGACTTGAAAGTCCGGCCCGGGCGCCGTGACCGGAAAACGCGCCCGGGGAAGACGTGATTTCATCTCTACTGCCATCTCCATCGCCATCTCAGCGCCGTTCCATGCACAGGCCATCGTCATCCAATGCCTCGATCGCGAAGCGTTCTCCCGGCTGCGTATCCATGTCGAAGAGGGCGCGGGACAGGGGATTGAGCAAATGCGCTTCCAGTTGGTTGCGAATGCCGCGTCCGCCATTGGTAAGGTCTTTGAGACAGATATCGCGCAAGGTTTGCCGGGCCGCCCGCGAAAATTCGATGTCAAAGCCCTGTTCGCGCAAATCAGCGAAGGTGTTGTCGACCATTTGCTCGAAAATCCGTCCGGCCACGTCGGGACGGATGAAGTCGAAGACGATGATGTTCTCGCCAATGCGGTTCAAGATTTCCGGACGGTTCAGCACCAGCTTGAAGTGGCGTTCGATTTCGCTTTTCACCTTGGCGCGCACGGCCTCGAACGGTTCGTCGGGATAGACGTTGGCGACGCGTTCGCCGAGTTCATTGAGCCGATAAATGCCAAGATTGGAAGTAAACACAATCAGTGCTTCAGAAAAATAAACGCGATCGCCGCGTCCGGAGGTCAGCACGCCGTCGTCGAGGACTTGCAGGAATTTGTCGAGGATGCGCGGATGAGCCTTTTCGATTTCGTCGAACAAGACGACGGAAAACGGTTTTTCACGAATGGCGTTGGTCAGTTCACCGCCGACGTCGTAACCGACGTAGCCCGGCGGCGCTCCGATCAGGCGCTGGTCGGCGTGTTCGGCGGAAAACTCCGACATGTCGAAACGAATGTAGGCGGAATCGTCGCCGAACAATAAACTGGTAATCGTCTTGGCCAGTTCGGTCTTGCCGACGCCGGTTGGCCCGGCGAGAAAGGCGACGCCTCGCGGACGGCTACCTTTGCGAGAAGCCCCGACACCGGTCATGGCGCGTTTGACAATGTCGAGCATGTGCGTCACGGCGTGATTTTGTCCCTTGACGCGCTTTCTGATGAAAGTCTCGGCTTCACGTATACGCTGGCGGTCTATTTTCAGCCAAGGATCCTCGGTGACGCCGACTTTGTAACGGCGCACGGCGTCGGCGATATGTCCAATATCGACGCCTTCCACCCGTGCAAGCTGGATGATCGCATTCATGTCAAGCAGCAACATGCCTTCGGTTTGTTCGACAAAGGCATTTACCGCTTGTTGCAGGCTTGCTCCATCTGCCTGCGCACCGCCTATTCCCTTGAGCAAAGCTGGAGCCAGCGCGCGCCGTGCGGACTGGTCGGGGCTGGAAACGAGAATGTGGCGCAAGCGCGGGTTATCGACCAAAAGCCAATCGGGCAAATCGCCTTCTTTTTCGGCAACCCAAAAAACGGTATTGAAAAAAGGCTTGCGCTTCTCGCCGCATGGGCGGCTGCGCGCTTGATGGGAAAGCACCAGCGCACGGGTAAACAACTGATGTTCGGCAGCGGAGAGAGCATCATTGCGGACAAGCAGGCGCGAGGCGAAATCCACGATCAGGGCAACGGGGTCCCTGGCATGATTGACCAGGCGATCCAGCGTCGCCGTCAACAGGTCGATTCCCGCCGGGGCAGTGCCGTTTTGCGTAGTCAGCCCAAACTCGGACAACAGCTTTTCCCCTTCCGCCAGATTGCCGCCGGGGCGTCCCATGACGCGAAAGCCGGAGACCGGATCCCAGGAAAAAACCTGTGCATATCCCGAATCCAGCAAGGCGCCGCAAATCGTCTGATTGAAATTCTGGGCAACGACTACCCCCTGTATTTCACAAGCTTGCAGGTCATGCACGTTGCCGGACAGCACGAACTGGCTCTTGAGTGGCAAAAAGCGCAGGAGATCGCGTAGCCAGCGTGGAGAAATATCGTTCATGGCAAAACTGACTCCGGTTTGAACCGCCGCCCTTTTTCGGGGCGATGTGGTGTGGGACAGACGTTGATTCGGCCTACGCGGCCTCGATCTCTCGCGCGGCTTCCCCGAGCAGGTTTTCCGGAACCCCGCGTTTTTTCAATGCTTCGATCAAGCGTGCCGTTTTTCCGAACGTGAAGCGCGCTTCGTCCCGGCGCAGTCCTTCGCTGATATATGACTTGAGCAAGGGCTGGTATCCGGAAAACCCCCGCTGCGGCGCGATTTCTTTCATCGAGTCGACTACCTCCATTGGAATGCGCAGCGTGATGGAGGTCATCGCTCGATCCTTGCGCGGCCACGCCTTGGTACGTTCAGGAATGCTCATGGCTTCGTCTCTCCTCCTGGGTCGCTTTGCGGGCGGAAATGATGCGGATGGCTTCTTCGTCCTGTCCGCCAGGCGCCACGAACGGCAAACGATACCAGGTATCAAAGCCGACAAGCGCCTTGCGCGCTTCGTCATGACGGCTGGCATCGTCTGCCCACTGTAGGAATGGATCGAAAAACACGGTCACCGCCTGCTCGAACGTGATTCCATCAGATTGGTCAGCGCTTTTTTCTTTGCGTTCCATACGAACGTAATGCCATTCGGTTCGTGGTGAAAGTTCGTGGTGAATATCCATGATTCCCAGGCTAACAGACGTATTTACTTTGTCAAGCAAACGCGCTCGCTTGATTCCAGGCACATGAATATCCTGGGCGTCTAAAGTGGTTCCCGTTTTCCAGACAACGCCATTGCGCGACAACTCGACAAGCGGCCACGCAAATGCCTTGGGTTTGAAACTCCCGCTGAGGTTTTTTCCCGTGAAATCATCAACTTGAAACGCGGTGTCGCACTTCGGAAGCTGTTTTAAAAAAATGGGTACGAGAAATGCTTTGATCCCAAAAACCTCAATCCGAGCACTGGGGGAAGGTAGGGCGGTTTCTCCGAAACCGCCGCCCCCCGGCGCGCCCGGAGATCGCGCCCTACCCTGGATG
>JAISQQ010000064.1 GCA_031274075.1 Accumulibacter sp. | reverse complement strand
ATTTCTTCGACAGGATCATCGTGATCGCTGCTGTCAGCGTCGTCTTCCCGTGGTCTACGTGTCCAATCGTGCCGACGTTTACGTGCGGCTTCGTACGCTCAAATTTTGCCTTAGCCATTGCCGGTACCTCAAACGTTAGAAGTTAAAAATCCTTGATGCCACTGCTTCGCAACTGCCTCGATACGTGGTGCCCATGACGTGGATTGAACACGTGACCTCTCCCTTACCAAGGGAGTGCTCTACCACTGAGCTACATGGGCATCGTGTCCCAAAAAACTGTCCCCAAACCGTCGAACCACGAGGCCGAGCGGGTGAAGGGAATCGAACCCTCGTCATAAGCTTGGAAGGCTTCAGCTCTACCATTGAGCTACACCCGCAAAACCGCACCCGCGGCGCCATGAATCACGACTGCCACAACAACAAACAAACATCCCAACCAACACTCCAACAACATTCTGGTGGAGGGAGAAGGATTCGAACCTTCGAAGGCGAAGCCGTCAGATTTACAGTCTGATCCCGTTGACCGCTTGGGTATCCCTCCAACTCGGAACCGCTGATTTTGGCATAACGATACGCATACGTCAACCAGCCCATCGGCCCAAGCCGATATAATAGCAGAAATCATGCCGAAGCCCCTGCCTTGTATTTTCCCTTCGCCGTTTCCCGGCAGGGAATTTCCGGCTTCGTCCGGGCATGATCCCGACGCTGCGAGACCCGGCATGGACAACGATTCGCCCCCTTCTCCTCCTTCTTCCCCTCCTTTCCGCCAGGATTCGCCCTATCCAAGGCAACTGGCGCTGCAATGCGCGGCGGTCTTCATCGTTCTCAGCCTGGCCTGGCCCTATTATCTCCTCCGCCAGCAAGCGCTGCCCTGGCTCGAATCGTCGCTGTTGATCGGAGTGCTGGCCTTCCTGCTCGCCAGCCTGAGCGGCCAATACTGGTGGTGGCGGATCATTCACGCCTCGTTCGCGCCCGCCGTCTTCCTTTTTTCCGGCCTGGACATCGCTCCCGAATGGTATCTGGCGGCTTTCGTACTGATGTTCCTCGTTTATCGCGGCGCGCTGACCAGCCAGGTGCCGCTGTATCTTTCCAGCCGCGAAGCCACGCAGGCCCTCGCCGGGTTTCTCGCCGGCGTGCCGGCCAGGAAGATCATCGATCTCGGCGCGGGCACGGGAAGCGTCGTCCGCGGGCTCGCCGGAATGCGCGAGGACCTCCAGGTCTTCGGCGTCGAAAACTCGTATCTGCCCTGGACGGTCGGCTTCCTGCGCACGGCGGGGATCGGGAACTGCCACTGGACCCTGGGCAGCTTCTGGCGGGTTTCCCTGGCCGACTACGACCTCGTCTATGCCTTCCTCTCTCCGGCGCCGATGAGCCGCCTGTGGCTCAAGGCGAAAGCCGAAATGCGTCCGGGCGCCTGGTTCATAAGCAACAGTTTCAGCGTGCCGGGCATTGAAGCCGCCAGCGAAATCGAGGTCGACGACGCGCGGAAAACGCGGCTCTACTGCTACCGGCTATAGCCCTTCCCCAATTTGATTCCAGCCTGCCGAAGCGGCCCCGCGGGGCTTGACTTCGATATTATCAAGATATATCTTGTAAATATCTAAACCAGTCGAGAGGCGATCATGCATTTTTTCCCTGATTCCCCAATCGGTCATCGGCGTCATCATTTTGGACGCCTGGATTGTCCGGACATGCACGCGGATTTTCCCTTTGCTCACGGCGGCGGAAAGCGCGAACGGATTTTTGCCTCCGGCGACATGAAGTTCGTGGTGCTGCACCTGATCGGACAGAAACCCGCGCACGGCTACGAAATCATCAAGGCCCTGGGCGAGCTTGCGGGCGGCGACTACGCGCCGAGTCCCGGGACGATCTATCCGACGCTGACCATGCTCGAGGATCTCGGCTGGATCGTCTCGGACCTCCAGGACGGCGGCCGCAAGGCGTATCGGATTTCCGCCGAGGGCCAAACCCGGCTCGAAGAGCGGCGCGAGGCCGTCGAGCGTGTGCTGGCGCATCTGGCGCACGTCAGGAGCCGCGCGCACGGGCGGCGCCTACCGGAAATCAGGCGCGCCTTGGAGAACCTGAAAATGGCCGTGAGGATGCGCCTGGGCGACGACGATCTTCCCGACCCGGCCATCGCGCGCCGGATTTCCGAAATCATCGACCATGCCGCGGTCGAAATCGAGCGTTGCTGAAAGGATCGCGCACGATGAAAAGAAAGCATCGCTACCGCATCACCGTCGAACATCTGGCGTCCAGGGAGGAGGCTCCGGCGAATCTTGCCGCGCCCCTATGCTTCGAAGCCGAATCGCACGATGAAATCATCGCGCTGGCGCGGCGCGTCCGCCAGCAGGGCGATTTCGACCCGGACAGCGCGGCGGCGCTGGTCGCCGGGCTGAAGTTGCTGGGCGAAGTGATGCTCCAGAACCGGGAACATCCCTCGTTCGAGGCCTTCTTCCCACATTACGTCCAGCTCGTGAAAAGCCTCAAGGAGCGCACCGCCGCCGGCCCGCCGCCCGATCCGGGCGAAGCGCCCCGATGCTAAAATCGCGCCCCACGCGTATTTCATTCCACGGCGCGTCCCGCCCGATCGGGCCGGCGGCGAGCGCGTCCAGGACGGGCGACAGATCGGCATCGAGCGTGGCGCGGTGCCGGCCCTTCTTCTCGCGCCTGTAGTCGCGCCTGAACTGGCCGGTAGCTTCAATCGCCCGCATTCAGGTCATCCATGAGGGCCTGCACGCTGGCGAAGCGTGGCAGCCTGCCCCGGCGAGCTTCCTTCATCGCCGCGATGGTGGTGGCGTTCGGAATCAGCGGCTCGAAGGGCAGCGCCTTGTCATGCGCCACCTTCATGAGCAGCAGCCGCACCGCGTCGGACACGGTCAGGCCCATCGCGGCCAGGACGGCGGCCGCTTCTTCCTTGATCGCGCCGTCGATGCGCGTTTGCACGAGTTGGTTCGCAGCCATATCGGTTCTCCTGTCGGTCAGTGAATTACATTGTGATGCACACCAAGGGAATGGGCAAGGCTTCAGCGGCAACACTTCAGCCCGATGCTAAAATCGCGCCCCATGCGTATTTCATTCCACGGCGCGTCCCGCCTGATCGATGGATGAGCGCGGGTTTGCCAGACAGTGTTGCCAACGATCGCGCGGCCGGCCACATCCGTAGTTTCGTATTGCGCCAGGGGCGCGTATCCAAGGCCCAGCGGCGCTATCACGAAACGATGATGGCCCGGGTCGGCATTCCCTACGCGCCGTCGCCGCTCGACTTCGACGCCGTGTTCGGACGCCGCGCGCCGCGCGTTCTCGAAATCGGCTTCGGCATGGGCGAGACTTCGGCGGCGATCGCCGAGGCCAACCCGCAGAACGACTATATCGGCGTGGAAGTCCACACCCCGGGCGTCGGCGGCCTGTGCAAGCTGATCGCCGAGAAGGATCTGCGCAACCAGCGCATCATCCAGCACGACGCGGTCGAAGTGTTGCGCGACATGATTCCCGCGCAATCCCTCGACGGCATCCACATCTTTTTCCCGGACCCCTGGCCGAAGGCGCGCCATCACAAGCGCCGGCTGATCCAGCCGCCGTTCGCGGCGCTGCTCGCCAGCCGGCTGAAGGCGGGCGGCTACCTCCACCTGGCGACCGACTGGGAGGACTACGCCGAGCAGATGCTGGCGGTGCTGTCGGCGGAACCGTCGCTGCGCAACACCGCCGACGGCTACGCCCCCCGCCCCGGCTACCGCCCGCCGACCCGCTTCGAACGGCGCGGCCTGCGTCTCGGGCATGGCGTCTGGGATCTGGTTTTCAGGCATCAGGGATCGGATGTCGGGGATCCGTGATTCTTGCGGCGGCTTTGCCGCCGGTGGCGTGAATTGTCCCTTGTCACACTGAACCAAAGGGTCGGGCGATGAAACGTGTCGATGCCCAAGCGCCATTCCAGCTATTCCAACCGGAAGACGTATTCCCAGTAATCGGATTTTCCGGGCAGTCTGCCGACCGCGTAGAATCCCTTGACCGCGGCGTTGTCGAGGATCGGGAAACCGCTGCTGGCGGCGACGCGGACATCCTCGACGCGGCCGTCGCCGGAAAGCTCGACGAACAGCGTGACCGTCCCTTCGAGGCCGAGCCGCCGGGCCTGCTCGGGATAGAAAACGTATTCGGACAGCTTCTTGCGGACGGCTTCCATCTGGCGCGGGTCGGCAGGCGAAGGAGCGGGCGTCTTGCGTTTTTCCCTCGCCGGCAGCGGAGGTGGAGGTGGGGGAAGCGGTCTTTCCGGAATATCCTCCTCGATCGTGTTCTTGAGCAGCGCCTCCGCGCCGGGAGGGGGTTCGGAAAGTTTCGCCAGATCCGGCAAGCGCAGCGACGCCTGCAAGGCCGGAGCGCGCGGCGCCGGGAAAAAACGCGGCGCGCCCAGCGAGAGCACGCCGCCATGCAGGACAAGCGAGAGCGTTAGGGCGATAATCAGCGGGCGTGACATAGGACGGGTATTGTGCGGCAAGTTGGATAATTTACGTTGAACATGGTGTCCAAGAACCTGTTTACGATTTTCTCTGGGTGCCCCGCGCTCCCAGGAAGAAAATCGCAAACGGCTTCTGAAACCGCGTGGCAAAGGAAATTTCAATGCGAAGCATTCTGGCGAAAAGCGGCGCGCTGCTGTTCGGTTTGAGCCTGCTGGCGGGACAGGCGCTGGCGGCCCTGCCGGACCCGGTGGCCTTCGGCAGGGCGATGGAACTTGGCGATGTCGCCAGGGCGCGGGCCTGGCTGGACGAAGGACTCGATCCCGAGTTCCAGGGAGCGCATATCGGCAGCGGACTGATGAGCGCCGCCTGGTACGGCAACATCGAGATGATGCAATTGTTCATCGAACGCGGGGCCAATCCGCGGCGCGCCAACCGCGTGGGCGAGCAGCCGCTGCAACTGGCGGCGTGGAACGGCCACCTGGAAGCGGTGAAATGGCTGGTCGAACACGGCGCCGCGATAAACCGCGACGGCGACCACTGGGGCGCGCTGCATTACGCGGTATTCAACGGCCACCAGGAACTGGTCCGCTACCTGATCGAACGGGGCGCCGACGTCAACGCGCGTTCGCCCAACGGCTCGACGCCGCTGATGATGGCGGCGCGCGAGGGGCGCGAGGAAGTCGTCAAGCCGCTGCTCGAAGCGGGCGCGGACACCCGCTCGAAAAACGACTGGGGCGACACGGCGCTCACGCTGGCCATGCGCTACGACCACTACCGCATCGGCAAGATGATCTCCTCGCCCGAGGAATTCGAGATCGCCGTGCAGGCGCCGAAGGAAGATTTCGGCGCGCCGTCGCGCTCCGCGGCGGCGCCCAGCGAGATCGAGGAACTGATCGACCAGATCCGCGAAGCCGAAGCCGCGGGGCAAGCCAGCGAGCACTTGCACGCCCAGTTGCGCCAGCGGATCATGGAGATACGCGCCCAGACCGTCGCCCGGCGCGAGTCCAGCCGGCCGGCGCCGCTGCCGTATCAGCCGAAGTCGATCGTGATCACCGCCAAGCGCAACCAGTTCGGCGGAGAGCGCGCGCAGATCACCGCCAAGAGCCGGAGCGCCAGGAAACCGAACGCCCCCGCCACGGCGAAGAAAGGCAAGGCCGCGCCGGTGCGCAAAACCGCGCCGGTGCGCAAGGCCGCGCCCGCCAGGGCAAACGCCGCCCAGGCGCGCATCGCCGAACTGATGCGCCAGATTCGCCTGGCCGAAGCCCAGGGACGGCCCGCGCAGGCCCTGCGGCAGGAACTCTACGAGGCGGTCGAAGCGCAGAAATAACAATGCGCCCAAAGTGGAAATAATGCGAAAATGTGTGCATTAATTCACGGCGCGGTTCGGGGCGGCGTGCCAGACTGCGTCCCGGTCCACATCTATAATATTCAGGGTGCCATCATGATGAAATCGTTCTCGCTTTCCACGCTCGCCCTGGTCCTGGCCGCGGCCGTGTCGAGTTCCGCCTTTGCCGGAATCGTCGTCGACGGCAGCCTGGACGACTGGCAAATCGACAAGACGACTTGGGTTTCATCGCTGTCCGGCGTACGCTCCACGATCGAGGACGATACGGGCAGCGGCGCCTATTACCTCAACCCCGGCTACGGCGGGCAGGCCTACGACGCCGAGGCGCTGTACGCCTCCGTCCAGGACGGCAAATTGTTCATCGCGCTGGCGACCGGCCACAATCCCCTGACCCTCGACAACCCCGGCGCCAACGTCTTTGCCGCCGGCGATTTCGCCATCGACTTCGGCAAGAACGGAAGCTACGAACTGGGGATCAACGTGGTCAACAATTTCACCGGCGGCGTCCTCGGCGGCGTCTATGCCTCGCCCCTCTGGGGCTACGGCCTGTGGGACGCCGACGGACAGCAAACGCAGGCTCCCG
>JAISQQ010000010.1 GCA_031274075.1 Accumulibacter sp. | reverse complement strand
CGGGTCAGCGCGCGCAGCGCCCGCGCCATCGGGTATTGCCGCGCCGCGTCGCCGGACTTGTCGCGGTACTGGAGAATCCGCGCGCCGCCGCGCAGCGCCGCCTGGACGCGAGCGAGGCTGTCGTCCGCGTCCGTGTCCGGCCATTCCGGGGTGATCGCGTAGAGTCCGCGCAATTGACACAATGGGCGCGATGGGCGCGATGGGCGCAATGGGCAGTGAGTCATCGAATCCTGGGCGAAAGCTGGAAGGTGGAGAAAGATGGAGAAGCCTCCGCGATGGCGTCCGGTTTTCCGTCCGTCCGGCTTCCGCCCCGCGCGTTTCACCCGAGCGCCGCGATTTTTGCGGCAAACGCTTGGTGCAAGGAACGGCCATTGGCTAAAATCGGACACTCGTCGTCTGGCGCGATTTTAACCGAAACGCGCCGGATGCTTTTGGGGATGGCGCGGGCGGCGTCCTGGAGGCGGTGGTGATCGCGCGCCAGGCGGCGCGCGCCGTCATGGATCGAGACTAAACCTTTGAATTCAGGTAGAAGCGCAGGCAGAAGCGGTTGAAATATAGGCGTTTGATGTATAGTCTCTCATTGAACAGCGTTTGTGGCGCGTGGTCAGAGGGTAGGCAGGGTAAGTATACGGGGCGGCTGGTCCAAGGTTCTCTGGAGGTGTTGATTGGTCGATGTGGCAAGCTTGACTGGCATCAAGGTGATGATCATTGATGACAGCAACACTATCCGGCGCAGCGCCGAGATCTTTCTCGTGCAGGCGGGGTGCCAGGTGGTCCTGGCGGAAGACGGCTTCGACGCCTTGTCCAAGATCGCCGATCATCAGCCTGACGTCATTTTCTGCGACATCATGATGCCGCGTCTCGACGGCTACCAGACCTGCGCGCTGATCAAGAAGAATCCGCGCTTTGCCGTCACCCCGCTGATCATGCTGTCGTCGAAGGACGGTTTGTTCGACCGCGCGCGCGGGCGCATGGTCGGTTCGGACCAGTACCTGACGAAACCGTTCACCAAGAACAGCCTGCTGCAGTCGGTGGCGACGTTCGCGCCGCAGCGGGGCTAGTCACTAGTCACTCGTCGCTTTCATGCCAGTATTTCGCGAGCACAAAGGGCCGTAGGGAGTAAATGCCATGCCGGTAAAAACGATTCTCGTCGTCGACGATTCCCCTACGGAACGCCACGTCATGTCCGAACTGCTGACCCGCAACGGTTACCAGGTCATTACCGCCGAGAACGGCGAGGACGGCGTCGAGAAGGCCAAGAAGCAGCAGCCGAACCTGATTATCATGGACGTGGTGATGCCGGGCCTGAACGGCTATCAGGCGACCCGCACCTTGACGCGCGACGAGACCACCAAGCACATCCCGGTCATCGTGTGCACCTCCAAGGGGCAGGAGACCGACCGCATCTGGGGCCTGCGCCAGGGCGCCATCGACTACGTGGTCAAGCCCGTCGACGCGGCGGAACTCTTGTCGAAGATCGCGGCGCTCTGAGCCGATTTGAACCATGGCCAGGAAAAGCAGTCTTCGTGAGTTCCAGGCGCATCTGGCGGCCCGCCTCGCGGGGATCGAGGACCAGCGGGCGGCGGGCCTCCTGGGCTTCCAGTCGGGCGGCGACTACTGGCTCATCGAGCTGCCGGACTCCGGTGAAATCATTTCCCTGCCGCCGCTGACCGGCGTGCCGCTGACCAAGCCGTGGTTCGCCGGCATCGCCAATATCCGCGGCAACCTCTACGCGGTGTCCGATTTCTCGGCCTTCCGGCGGAAGGACGCGACGCCCCAGAACGCCAGCGCGCGCCTGCTGCTGGTCGGAACGCGCCACGGCAACAACGCGGCGCTGCTGGTGACGCGGATACTCGGCCTGCGCAATATCGACGACCTGACGCAGGTGGCGGGCGACCCGGAAGCGCCGCCCTGGGCGAGCGACGCCTACCGGGACAGGGAAGGGTATCGCTGGCGGATGCTGGACGTGAAGCGCCTGTTTGCCGACGACGCTTTCATGGACATCGGAATCTAGTTTTTGCAATCAAACCGTTAAAACAACACGGCGCACCCGGAGAAGCACACTATGGCGTCAAAGCTGAATCTGCCGAGAAAACCTTCAGGCACCAGGAATTCCGATGAGCGGAGCATGTTGTCCCAGTTGGCATCGGAGTCCCGCGGCGCCAGGGGGTCCGCCGGATTCGGCGTGAGGCTCCTGGACAAGTTCCCGGTGGCCCGGCAACTGAAGATACTGGGCGGCGTGCTGCTGGCCCTGCTGCTGACCGTCGGCGTCCTGGCCTACCGCAACAACCAGACGTCGGCGCACAACGCCACCTACATCGCCGTGGCGGGTGAGCTGGGCATGCTGTCGCAGCGCCTGTCCAGCGCCACCAGCCAGGCGCTGCGGGGCGACCCGATCGCCTTCATGCTGTTGCGCGACGCGCACCGCAAGTTCGCCTCCAACCTGGAGCGCCTGAAGAACGGCGGCGAACTGGGGGGCACGATCGTTCCTCCGTCCCCGCCGGACGTCGGGCCGCAGCTCGACAACCTGGGATCGACATGGACGTATACCAGCCGCAACGTCGAGCAACTGTTGCAGGTCGAAAGGAAGATGGTGGTCTTCGGCAAGTACCTGAGGGGTTTCAGCATCGGCAGCGAACGCGGCTACAGCATCGGCAGCGAACGGGTGTACGCCATGACCCTGGACGATGAAACGCGGCGCCTGGTGACCGAGCTCGACGCCGCCTTCAGCGGCTACCACGCGGCGATCGACGGCGTTCTCGGCGGCATGCCGGATCTGGCCTCCGCGCGGCGGGCGGTGGGCAACATCCTGGTGGACAACACCGGCCTGTACGACGCCGCCGACGGGCTGGTCAACGCCTATCACCGCTCCGGAAGAAACGAGCGCCTGGTTTACGAGATCTCGCTGGCCGCGCTGACGGCGCTGGTGGTCGCGGTGCTGGCGACGATCGCCCTGGTCTATGTCGGCGACGCGCGGCGCCAGGCGCGCCGCCAGGCCGAGCAGGCCTTGCTGGCCAAGAAGAGCCGGGAAGAATCGGAAAAGGTGAATCGCCAGAACCAGGACGCGATCCTGCGCCTGATGAACGAACTCGGCGATCTGGCCGACGGCGACCTGACCGTGACGGCGACGGTTTCCGAGGACATCACGGGCGCCATCGCCGACTCGATCAACTATACCGTCGAGGAACTGCGCGTATTGGTCGGGCGCATCAACGACGCGGCGAATCGCGTCACCGCGGCGACCGAGATCGCGCAGCGCACCTCGGCCGAGCTCCTGGACGCGGCGCAGCGGCAATCGCGGGAAATCCAGAGCGCCGGGCATTCCATCCTCGACGTCGCCGGTTCGATGACCCGCGTCTCCGGCGAGGCCGACCAGTCGGCGCAGGTGGCCCGCCAGTCGCTGGCGGCGGCGGGCAAGGGCACCCAGGCGGTGCAGAATTCGATCAAGGGCATGGACGAAATCCGCCAGCAGATCCAGGAGACCTCGAAGCGGATCAAGCGCCTGGGCGAATCGTCGCAGGAGATCGGCGAAATCGTCGAACTGATTTCCGACATTACCGAACAGACCAACGTGCTGGCGCTCAACGCCGCCATCCAGGCGGCCTCGGCCGGCGACGCGGGGCGCGGTTTCACGGTGGTGGCCGAGGAAGTGCAGCGCCTGGCCGAACGTTCCGGCGAAGCCACCAAGCAGATCGCGGCGATCGTCAAAACGATCCAGAACGATACGCAGGGAGCGATATCGGCGATGGAGGAATCGACGCGCGGCGTGGTCGAGGAAGCGAAGCTGTCCGACGCCGCGGGGCAGGCCCTGGCCGAGATCAGCGCGGTGTCGCAGAACCTGGCCGGGCTGATCGAGCGGATTTCGGGCGCCACGCGGCAGCAGGCCGAGGCGGCGACGGGCGTGGCGGGAAAAATGCGCAATATCCTCAAGGTCACCGAACAGACCACGGCGGGAACGCAGAGAACGGCGTCGGCGGTCGGTGAACTGGCCGGATTGGCCACCGAGCTCAAGGGATCGGTGGCGGGCTTCAAGGTAGACTGAACCGCGGGCGCCGCGATCGGAGAATGTGCCTTAGATGAATGCCGCGACGGAATTTGATGTCGGCCCATTGACCTGGGTCAAGAGCGAGATCGATCTGGCCCTGGGGCGCGCGCTGGCGGCGCTCGACCAGTTCGGCGCCAGTGTCGCGGCAGGGTCCGCGGACGCGACGCAGATCCGGTTTTGCCGCACGCACCTGCACCAGGTGCAAGGCGCGTTGACCATCGTCGGACTGGACGGCGTCACGCAGTTCGTCGAAGCGCTCGAAGGGCTGCTGGAAACGGCCGAAGCGCAGGCGCGTCCGGACGATTCTTCGGTCGCCCTGGCGCGCAGGGCGCTGGACGCCATCGCCCTGTATCTCGGCGGCCTGGTCAACGGCCAGCCCAACCAGCCCTTGCGCCTGTTGCCGCTCTACCAGGAGATCCAGGCGGGGCGCGGCGTGCCGCGCTGTTCCGCGGCCGACCTGTTTTTCCCCAAGCTGTCGGTGCGGCTGCCGCGCCGGGGAACGCCGGCCAGGAATCTGGACGAATCCGAGCGTTCCGGGCTGTTGCGGCAGGAACGCCACCGCTTCGAGCGCGGGCTGCTGGCCTGGCTGCGCGCGCCGCGGGGCAAGGACGGGCTGGACGGGGTCCGGAAAATGCTGACGGCGGTGCGGCGCATCGAGGAGACGCAGGAAACCGGAGCCGCGCGCGCGTTCTGGTGGAGCGCCGGAGCGCTGCTCAGCGCGCTGGCCACCGGGGGGCTGCGCGACGAAGCGAGCGTCAAGCCCTTGTGTGTGCGCATCGACCTGCAGATCCGCCGCCTGCTCGAAGGCTCGAAGAACGTCGCCGAAAGGCTGACGCGCGAAGTGCTGTATCTCGTCGCCGAGGCCAGCAGCGACGACCCGGCGGTCAAGCAGGTCAAGGAGGCGTATCGCCTGGAGGCCTTCCTTCCCGTCGCCGGCGAGGCCATCGTCCCGGACACGGTGCGGGCCGCCGTCGACCGGATGCGCGAAGTGATCTCGGTGCTGGAAGACATCTGGAACAAGTTCTGCGCCGGAAGCGCCTCCTCGCTTTCGCTGTTCAAGGAAAACGCCGAAATTCTGTCCGCGCTGGTGGAACAGACCCGGCATACCGATTTCCGCCGCCTGGCGCGAGCCATCGCCGCCGCCGCCAAATGGCTGCTGGAAAAGCCGGCGCGTCATTCCGAAACCCTGTCCATGGAACTCGCCACGGCCATTTTGCTGGTGCAGAACGCGCAGAAGCATTACCCGCGCCTGGGCAGCGACTTCGCGCATCAGGTCGATGTCACCGTCGAGCGCATCCTGGCCTGCGTCGCCGGGCGTCCGCCGAAGACGGGCGCGGAAATTCCGCTGCTCGACGAGATGTCGCGCCAGGCGCAGGAAAAACTGCTGATCGGGCAGGTCGCCAAGGAAATCCAGATCAACCTGGTGCAGGTCGAGCAGGGGCTGGACAGCTTTTTCCGCGACGCGGGAAAACGCCCCGAACTCGCCGCCCTCGAAAAACCTCTGCGCCAGGTCATCGGCGCGCTGACCATACTCCGCCAGGACGAGGCGAGGGCGGCGCTGCAAGGCTGCCTCGAAACCATCCTGCGCTTCGCCACCCCGGACTACCTTCCCGCAGAAGGCGAATTCGAGCAGTTGGCGACCCAGTTGTCGATGGTGGGCTTCTTCGTCGACGCCATGCCGCGCGGGGAGACGGACTTCGGGCGCTTCGTCCGGCAAATGCAGGCGCCGTCGCGCGGCGACGCGGAGACGGCGGAAGACGACGACTCCGCCTCCGCCTCCGCCCCCGTCATTTCCGTCGAGCAGGAGGTCGTCCAGAGCCGGCGCGAGACGCACGCCTTGCTGGAAGCGCTCAAGGAACAGCCCAGGGACGCCGGTCTGCGCGAGGAAATCCGGCAGAACCTCGAAACGCTCAAGAGCGACGCCGATCTGGTGGCCGACGCGAAACTGGGCGAACAGGCCAAGGCGATGCTCAACGTCCTGGCCAGCGGCGCGGCGGACGTCGCGCCGCAGATCGAGCAGGCCCTGGCGGTCCTGAAGCCCGAAGCCGCGGAGGCGGCGCGGCCCTCGCCGGAAACCCTGCAGCTTTCCCAGGCCAGCAACGAGGAAATCGACGCCGAATTGCTCGACATCTTCATCGAGGAAGCCAATGAAGTGATGGCGGCGGTTGACGCGAGTCTTCACCGGCTGCGGAGCGACCGGCACGACAGCGCTTCCCTGACCGCCATCCGGCGTTCCTTCCATACCCTGAAGGGCAGCGGGCGCATGGTCGGGCTCAAGGATCTGGGCGAGGCCGCGTGGGCCATCGAGCGGATGCTGAACCTCTGGCTGCGTCTCGAATTGGCGGCCGACGCCGACCTGATCGGGCTGCTGGGCGAAGCGCACGGCGTGTTCGCCGGCTGGGTGCGCCATCTGGAAACCCGGGAGGGCAGCGCGCCCGATCCGCAAGGCATGATCGCGCGCGCGGACGCGCTGCGCGCGCGCGCCGAAACCCCGCAGGAGACGCCGGCGGCGAAAGCGGAAGCACCGGAAGCGCCGGCGCCGGTGTCGGAAGTGCCGGCGGCGATAGCGCGGGAAGTCGCGGAGCGCGCCGGGACCGGCCCGCTTCCCGGGAAAGAGGAAAAAGAGGAAGAAGAGGAAAAAGAGGGCGGCGAAGACGCAGATATCATCCAGATCGATTTCGCGCCGGTCAGCCCGGAGGAAACCACCGACGCCCTGGCTTTGGCCGTGCCGGTCGATGATGACGAAGCGCCGATCGATTTCGAGGAATTGCCAATCGATGCCAGGGAAGCGCCGGTCGATATCGGGGAACTGCGCGTCGACGCCGGGGAAGCGCCGGTCGATTTTGAGGAATTGCCGGTCGATGCCGGGGAGGCGCCGATCGATTTCGAGGCGCTGCCGGTCGATGCCAAGGAACCGCTGATCGATTTTGGGGAACCCCCGTTCGATGTCGATGAAGCGCCGCTCGAAGTCGGGCCGTCGATCGACGCCGGAGAACCCCCGGTCGACGCCCAGGAGCCGCTGATCGATTTCGAGGAACTGCCGGTCGATGCCGGCGAAGCGCCGTTCGATCTCGGGGAAATGCGCGCCGACGCCGGCGAAGCGCCGATCGATTTTGAAGAATTCGCGGTCGACGCCGGCGAAGCGCCGATCGATTTCGAGGAACTGCCGGTCGAAGCCGAGGAAGCGCCGGTCGCCAAGGTCATACCGATGTTCCCGACCGCCAAGGCCGCCGAGCCGGTCGAGCTGCTTGAACCGCCTGAGCCGGTCGAACCGCCTGAGCCGGTCGAACCGCTTGAGCCGGTCAAACCGCTTGAGCCGGTTGAACCGCCCGAGCTGGTTGAACCGCCCGAGCTGGTTGAACCGCCTGAGCCGGTCGAACCGCCTGAACAGCCCGAGCCGGCGGCGGCGCAAAACGGCTCCGGGATCGATCCGGCGCTTTTTGCCATCTTCTCGGAAGAAGCCAAGACGTATTTGCGCACCCTGCGCCGTGAGCTGCCGGTCATCGAAAGCGAGGACGCGCGCGCCACGCCGCCGGCCATGTACCGCGCGGCGCATACCCTGGCGGGCATTTCAGCGACGGTCGGCCTGCTCTCCATCAATCGGCTGGGATATGCCCTGGAGTGCGCGCTGCAGCGGCGCGACGGCGCCAGGAATCCCGGCAGCGCGCAAGCCTTCGCCACGATTCGCCTGGCGATCGGCGAACTGGAATCGATGTTCGCGGCGGTGATGGAGCATCAGGCCGTCGACGTTCCCGCCGGCCTGATCGAGGACCTCGGCAACCTCTATCCGGCGAGCGCCGCCTCCGAAACGGCGGCGCACGGCGATGAGGCCATCGGCATCGTCCCGTCCGCCGCCGGGGACGCGTCCGGGGATCGCTCGACGCAAGCGCCGGCCAGTCCGGCGGCGGGAACGCGGCAGGCCGCGCCCGCCGCGCAGGAAGCGTCCGCGACGCCGGGGACGCCGCCGGCCACGATCGCGCCGGTGCACGACGAAATCGACGCGCAGTTGCTGCCGATCTTCCTCGAGGAGGCCGTCGACCTGACGCAGGCCGTCGCCGGACAACTCAGGGCTTGGCGGGCCGACCCCGACGACGGGGAAGCGGTGCGCGTCCTCGCCCGCCATTTGCATACGCTGAAAGGCAGCGCGCGCATGGTGGGCGCCATGACGCTGGGCGAAATCACCCACGCGCTGGAAGCGCGCGTCGACCAGGCCAGCCGCGCCGACGCCGTGTCGGCCGAAGTCATCGACGGGATCGAAAGCGCGTTCGAATCGATCCGGCAGATCATCGAACGCTTGCAGCGCGGCGAGACCATCGAGCCGGAAACACCGGAAACACCGGAAACGCCGGCTGCGGCGACCGCCGCCGCGGCGCCGTCCGCCGCGACGGACGACGCCTCCGCCCAGGCGGCGGCGCGGGAGCGCGCGGCCGTCGAGCGCCGCCGCAGCGACCGTCTGCGCCTGGCCGAGGCCGAGAGCGAAGCGGCGCAGGCGATGCTGCGCGTGCGGGCCAGCGTCGTCGACCGCCTGGTCAACGAAGTCGGCGAATTGTCCATCGCCCGTTCGCGCATCGAAGGTGAAATGCGCGGCCTGAAGGAATCGCTGCTCGATCTGACCGAGAACGTCATCCGCCTGCGCCGCCAGTTGCGCGAAATCGAGATGCAGGCCGAGTTGCAGATACAGTCGCGCACGGTGGCGATGGGCGACGAGCCGCACGCCGGCTTCGATCCGCTCGAATTCGACCGGTTCACGCGTTTCCAGGAGCTGACCCGGATGATGGCCGAATCGGTCAACGACGTGGCCACCGTGCAGCAGCACCTGCTCAAGAACCTGGACGACGCCAATGCCGCGATCATCGCCCAGGCGCGCCAGAACCGCGAGGTGCAGCAGGAACTCCTGGCGATGCGCATGATGCCGTTCAACAGTCTGGCCGACCGCCTGTACCGCGTGGTGCGGCAGGCGTCGAAGGACCTCGACAAGCGCGCCAACATGGAAATCAAGGGCGGGCAGGTCGAATTGGACCGCAGCGTCCTCGACAAGATCGCCGCGCCGCTGGAACACCTGTTGCGCAACGCCGTCGCGCACGGGATCGAGCGGCGCGCGGAGCGCCTGGCGCGCGGCAAGCCGGAAATCGGTGAAATCTCGCTGTCCCTGGGGCGGGAAGGCAATGAAATCGTGGTCATCCTGGCGGACGACGGGGCCGGCCTGGATTACGGGCGGATTCGCCAGCGCGCCGTCGCCGCCGGCCTGCTCGGGCCGGACGAGGCGGCCGACGAGGCGCGCCTCGCCGAATTCATTTTCGCGCCGGGATTTTCCACCGCCGAGGCGCTGTCGCAGGTCTCGGGCCGCGGCGTCGGGATGGACGTGGTCCGGACCGAGATCGCCAGCCTGGGCGGGCGCGTCGAAATCGAATCGACGCCGGGGCGAGGCTCGGAATTCCGCTTGATCCTGCCGCTGACGCTGGTGGTGACCAAGGCGCTCCTGACCCGCGCCGGCAACAGGACCTTCGCCATTCCGTCGTCGATGATCGAGCAGGTGCTCGACCTCAAGGAAGCGGAACTGGGCCGGATTTGCGAGGCCGGCAGCGCCGAATGGCAGTCCAATCGCTACCCGTTCCGCTATCTGCCGCATCTTCTGGGTGACCGCTCGGCCTTGCCCGAGCCGCACCGGCAATACTGGATTCTCTTGCTGCGCAGCGGCACGCGGCGGGTCGCGATACAGGTCGATGAACTGCTCGGCAACCAGGAAATCGTGGTCAAGAACATCGGCGTGCAACTGGCCCGGGTGATCGGCGTCGATGGCGCGACCGTGCTCGGCAACGGGCAGGTGGTGCTGATCCTCAACCCGGCGGCGCTGAGCGCGCGCGCCCCGGCGGAAGCCGCCGCACGCCTGGCCGAAATGCCGCAAGAGGCGCGGCGAGCCGCCGAACTGGCGCGGCAGGCCGCGCTTCCCACGGTCATGGTGGTGGACGATTCCCTGACCGTGCGCAAGATCACCGGCCGCCTGATGGCCCAGCAGGGATATCAGGTGGTGCTGGCCAAGGACGGGGTCGACGCGCTCGAAAAGCTGCTCGAAGTCGTGCCGGACGTGATGCTGTCCGACATCGAGATGCCGCGCATGGACGGTTTCGACCTGACGCGCCACGTCCGCGCCGACGCGCGCATAAAACACGTGCCGATCATCATGATCACCTCGCGCACCTCGGA
>JAISQQ010000468.1 GCA_031274075.1 Accumulibacter sp. | reverse complement strand
GGCGGCAACCTGGCGCGCATCCTCAAGGCCGCCGGGCAAAAGGCGCCCGAGATGAAGCCGATCCTCGAGATCAACGCCAAGCACCCGGTCGTGCAGCGCCTGAAATACGAAGAAAGCCGTTTCGACGACTGGGCCAGCCTGCTGCTCGAACAAGCCACGCTGGCCGAAGGCGGCATGCTCGACGACCCCGCCGGCTTCGTCCGGCGGATCAACGAGCTGATGCTGGTGTCCAGGTGACAGGTGTCAGGGATCAGGGATCAGGGATCAGGGGGCAGGGGGCAGGGGGCAGGGGGCAGGGGCAGGGGGCAGGAATCTGGAATCTGGAATCAGGGGGCAGGAGTTACCGGTGCTTCGTGCCGCAAAATCCTGTCACCTGTCTCCTGACTCCTGTCACCTGATACCTGACATCTGAAAACCATGAACGCCGATTCCAGCCGGCTCATCGGCTTGCCGCCTATCCTCGACGCCGGGGTCGGGACGCTGATCCTTGGCAGCTTTCCCTCGCCCGCTTCGCTTGCCGCGCGGCACTATTACGCGCATCGGCAGAACCAGTTCTGGCGGGTGATGGCCGAGGTGCTTGGCGAGCCGCTGGGCGAATTCGATTACGCGGAGAAGCAGCGTTGCCTGTTGCGGCACGGCGTGGGTGTTTGGGACGTGTACCACGCCTGCCGGCGCGAAGGCGCGCTCGATGCGGCGATCGAGGCGGCTGAACAGAACGATTTCTCGCGGCTCGGAAAAGCCGCGCCGCGCCTGCGCCGCGTCTTCTTCAACGGCCAGACCTCGGGCCGCTTCGCGCGCTGGTTCGCCGGGCAAGGCTACGAAACGCGCATCCTCCCTTCGACCAGCCCCGCCTACACGCTGGCCTTCGCGCGCAAAGCGGCGGCCTGGCGTGAAGCTTTTCAGGGGACAGAGGACAGAAGACAGAAGACAGAGGACAGATGACAGTAATATTTGCGGGCGCGAAGCGCCCGGTAACTGAACTGTCCTCTGTCTTCTGTCCTCTGTCCTCCGAAATAGACATCGCCGCCGCAAATCGCCATAATGGCCGGTCATTTTGTCCGGCTGTTCCGGTTATTCCGGCCCGCAATTTTCATTCCGGTTGCTTTGCCATGAAATTTTTCTTCGACATATTTCCTGTCGTCCTTTTCTTCGTCGCCTTCAAGTTCGGCGACATTTTTATCGCTACCGGCGTAGCCATCGCCGCCAGCTTTGTCCAGATCGGATGGCTGCTGGCGCGGGGGCGCAAGGTCGACAAGATGCTCTGGATCAGCCTGGCGATCATCGTCGTGACCGGCGGCCTGACCTTGCTCCTGCACGACGAGACCTTCATCAAATGGAAGCCGACGGTGCTGTATTGGGCCTTCGCCGCGGCTCTCGGCGGCAGCACCTTCTTCTTCCGCAAGAACCTGATCCGCAGCCTGCTCGCCGAACAGATCAGCGCGCCGGATTTCGTCTGGCGGCGTCTCAACCTGTCGTGGATCGGCTTCTTCGTTTTCATGGGTTTCGCCAACCTGGCCGTGGCCTTCGCCTTCAACCTGTCGACCGAAACCTGGGTCAATTTCAAGCTGTTCGGCGGCATCGGGCTGATGCTCGTGTTCGCGTTGTTCCAGGGATTGAGCTTGTCGAAATACATCGAGGAAAAGAAATGATGCCCGCCATCGTCGCGGAAAATGTTCCGGGTTCGCTGGACGAGCGCCTGCCGCCCGTTCCCATCCCCAGCGCCTCGATGCGCCGCGCAGGACGAAGGACGCTTGGCTCCTCGCCGTTCCCTTCCCGGCTTGATCGGCGTCGAGCCGCGTCGAATCGACGATGCCTTGGTCAGGGCCGATGCGTAGTAAAATACATGCACTGAGCATCCGTTCATCGCCGCCCGACGAGGCGTCCTGGACGCCCTGTTTGGTGTCACCCGGCCACAGCCCGCGCGGCTGGACCCATGCAAACTCACGAGGAACGATCCACATGCACAAATTCACGCAAATCGCCGTCGCGCTGTTGATCGGCGCATCGATGTCCCTTACCGCCGTCGCCGCCGCCAGCAGGACGCCGAGCAAACCGCAGACGCCCAGGACGCAGGCGTCCAATTCCAACAAGGCGCCCAACAAGGCGCCCGAAAAGGCGTTCGTCAAGGTCAACGGCGTTCCCATCTCGCAGAATTTCGCCGACGCCTTCATCGCCGAGCAAAAGGCCAGGGGCGCGCAGGATTCGCCCGAACTGCAAGTCGCCGCCCGCGAGGAGTTGATCCGCCGCGAACTTTTGGTACAGCAGGCGAAGAAGGCCAACCTCGACAAGCGGCCCGAGGTCGCGGCGCAGGCCGAAGCGGCCAAGCAGCTGGTGCTGATCCGCAGCTACGTGCAGCAGTTCTTCCAGGAAAATCCGGTCAAGGACGAACAATTGCAGGCCGAATACGAAAAGATCAAGGCGCAGGTCGGCAGCACCGAGTACAAGACCCGGCACATCCTGGTCAAGGAGGAAGCCGAGGCGCAGACCATCATCGACGAACTGAAGGACGACGTCGCCAAGTTCGACGAACTCGCCAAGCAGTCGCTCGACCCGGGTTCCAAGGACAAGGGCGGCGATCTCGGCTGGGCCGGGGCCGGCAACTACGTGAAGCCGTTTGCCGACGCGCTGACCGCGCTGGAGAAAGGCAAATTCACCGAGACCCCGGTCAAGTCGCAGTTCGGCTACCACGTGATCCTGCTCGAAGACACCCGGCCGACGACTTTCCCGAGCTTCGACGAAATCAAGCCGCGCCTCCTGCAGCAGGCGCAACAGCAGCAGATCACCCGCATGGTCGAGGATCTGCGCGCCCAGGCCAAGATCGAAGAATAAGCGTGATCGGAAGACAGAGGACAGAAGACAGAGGACAGTTCAGTTACCGGGCGCTTCGCGCCCGCTGTTATTACTGTCTTCGGTCATCTGTCGTCTGGAAGCTTGGTCGCTAATTGGCTATTTTCCTCCCACGGGCATCAGCAGATCCGGCAGGAATGTCGACAGGATCGGCACGAAGGCCAGGAAGAACATGCCAAAGACCAGCGTCGCCAGGAAGGGGATGATCTGCCTGCTGAGTTGCTCGATGGGTACTCTCGAAACGCCGCAGGTGGCGAAAAGCGCAATTCCCACCGGCGGCGTCGCCATGCCGATCGCCAGCGAAATCACCGTAACCACGCCAAATTGCACGAGATCGATTCCCACCTGCTGCGCGATGGGCGCAAAAATGGGAACCACCAGCAAAATGATGGCGCCGGTTTCCATGAAACAACCCAGGATGAGATAGCAGACCAGCATCAATACATAGAGAACGCTCTGATTGGTGGTCAGGGCGAGCATTGCCCGGGAAGTTGCCTGGGGAACCTGCAGGATGGTCATCAGCCAGCCGAAGGGAGACGCCGCGGCGATCAGCACCATGATCATGGCGGACGCCAGGGAGGCCTTGTAGAAAATCGGGATGAGATCCTTGAGCGTCAGTTCCTTGTAGATGAAATAACTCACCAGCAGGCCATAGACCACGGCGATGGCCGCGGATTCGGTGGGGGTGAACACGCCGCTCATGATGCCGCCAAGGATGATGACGGGCATCATCAAACCCCAGATGGCGTCGGCGAGATATTTCCAGCGCTCGCGCCAGCTCCGCCTTTTCTCGGTGGGAATCGCCTTCCGCTTGGTGAGGAGATAGTTGGCGAGGATCAGCAGCAGGGAAAGAAACAGGCCGGGAATGATGCCGCCGATGAGCAGCTTGCCGATCGAGACGTTGGCCACGACGCCGAAGACGACCATGGTAATGCTCGGCGGAATGATCACCCCCAGGCAGGCGGCGGAAGCCACCACGGCCGAGGCGTAGTCCTTGGCGTAGCCCCGCTCCTCCATCTCGGGGATGGTCAGGTTGCCCACGGCGGCGGCCGTTGCCGGCGTCGAGCCGGAAATGGCGGCAAAGAAGGTGCACGCCAGGATGGACACCGAGGCCAGGCCTCCGGAGACGTGTCCGACCAGCGATGACGCCAGGTTGACGATGCGGCGGGAAACGCCGCCTCTTTCCATGATCGTTCCCGCCAGCATGAAGAAGGGAATCGCCATCAAGGGGAAGGAATCCGCGCCGGCGATCATGCGCTGGGGCACCACGATCGGCGGCATGGCGCCGCTCGCCAGCACGCAGGCGACGGACGCCACCGCCAGCGCGAAGCCGATCGGCACATTGATGACGAAGCAGAAGAGAAGGGCGGCTACGAGCGCGGTCAGCATGATGGTTGAACCTCCGCGTCCGCATCATTTTTGGTATCCGGATTGCGGGACAGGTCGACGATGTTGAGGATGCTGAACAGCACCATCAGCATGCCCATGCACGGCGCCGCGGCATAGACCAGGCCAATGGGAACGCCCGCCGCCGGAGACATTTGGGTATACGTGATCCCGACGACTTTCCAGCCGTACCAGGTCAGGAAAACGCCAAGGGCAAGAATGATCAGCGCGACGAGGTATTGCGTGGCGCGCCTGAGCGGCGTTGGAAGAAGATTGACCACGGCGTCGATGCCGATATGAATATGCTCGCGGACACCCATGCCGGCGGCGATGAAACTCGACCAGATGAACAGATAGCGCGATATTTCCTCCGACCATTCAGGAGCGTCGTTGAACACATAGCGCATGATGATCTGATAGAAGATGAAGACGGTCATCAACATGAGCTGCGCCGCGACAAAGACCTTCATCGCGTCGTAGAGATGAGAAGAAATCTTTTTCCCCGGCATGCGAGCGTCCTCCCTGCGTATTTTCTTGATCGAAGATTTTCCGCAGATACGCGGGAACCCGCCCTGGACAGAGTTTGCGAGCGGGTCCCGCCGAATGCGGAAATCGGATTTACTTCGTATCGACGATCTGCTGGATCACTTTCTTGCCTTCGGCTTCGGTGCCAAAAATCTTGGCATAGAACACCGGATAGACCTTTTCCTGGGACACCTTGATGAACGCCGGCTTGTCGAAATCCTCGACGATCTGCATGCCTTTTTCGGCCAGGACCTTCTTCATCTCGTCTTCATACTTCACCAGCGCCGCGCGCTGGATGTCGCAGGCTTCCTTCGCGGCCTCCGAGACGATCTTCCGATGCTCGGGCTTCAAGCTCTGGTAGAAGGTCTCGCTGATCAGATACTGGCGCGGATAATAGAAGTGCTGGCTCATGCTCAGGTATTTTTGCACTTCATAGAAGCGCTGGCTGAAAATGAGGTTCATCGGGTTTTCCTGCCCGTCGACGGTACCCTGTTGCAGCGCGGTATAGAGTTCGCCGAAAGCCATCGGCAGGGCGGCGGCGCCGAACGCCTTCATGGTGGCGAGCATCACTTCGCTTTCCATGACGCGAATCTTGAGGCCTTCGAGATCCTTCAGCGTCTTGATCGGGCGCTTGCTGTTGGTGAAGTAACGGAACCCGCCGTCGTTATAGGCCAGATGACGGATGTTCCTGGTCAGGAATTTTTCCTGGAACGCCTTGCCGATCGGGCCGTCCAGCACCTTGTGGGCGTGTTCGATGTCGCGGAAGATGAAGGGAAGATCCCATACCATCGCTTCCGTGACGAAACGCCCCATCGGGCCATTTTCCACGTCGCCCATTTCGATGGTGCCCATCTGCACGCCTTCGGTGATGGTGCGGGCGTCGCCGAGCTGGGCCGCCGGGTAAATCTGGACCTGGATGTCGCCCTTGCTTCTCTCCTCGACCATCTTCTTGAAGGCGGTCACGGCCACGTTTTGCGGGTCTTCGGGAATGGTGTTGCCGTTATGGGCGAATTTGATGGTCACGGCCGCCATGCCGCTTCCCGCCGCGAGAGCGGTCAAGGCGATGGCGCAGGACAGAACTTCAAGCATTTTCCTCATCATGAGAATCCCCTCCAAAATAAATAGATGTTTCCCCGGACTTCTCCTCTACCGTCACCGCCTTGGTCAGCCATCGGCGGTACCGGTACATTTCAAGGAAACGCCGGCCGGCGTTTCCTTGAGCATGTTTCATTACCCCAGAACCTTGCGGGCGATTTCCTCGAACTCGCCCACGGAGAGCAGGCTCATCTTTTCAAAGGCTTTTTCCTTCATTTTCCTGACGATTTCAAGTTTCTGGTCTTCGTTGTTCGCCTTCAGGCCCAGCTTGTCGAGGAAAATGTCCACCGTCGGAATGCCGCTCATCTTGCCGATGACCACTTCCGTGTCCGGGTG
>JAISQQ010000467.1 GCA_031274075.1 Accumulibacter sp. | reverse complement strand
TCCGTCCTCTGAGCTATCATGGATGCCGTAGTGCAAATCCGCGAGGCCGGCATGAGTCACAAACACCTGCATCTGCTGCGCAGCATCTTCAGCGATCCGCCGAGCGCGAACATTCACTGGCGCGAAGTCGAGTCCCTGCTCGTTCACTGTGGGGCGGACATCGAATCGGCGCATGGCGCGCGTTTTCGCATCGTGCTGAACCACTTCGAGTTCTTCATGCACCATCCGCACAACAACGCGACCTGTCCGAAGCAGGAAATCAAGCAGTTGCGCGAATTCCTGGCGCGCGCCGGGGTGACGCCGTCGGCTTACGAGATGAGCCTGGGCGACCGTCCCGACAGCCGGTGATGCAGCCAGGAGCAGGCCGCGCCGCTCAGCGCCAGGCAGGCCATGCCGATCGACAAGGATAGGGCCGAGCCCCAGGCCAGCGGAGCGATCACGCCGGCGAGCAGGACGTTGCACATCGATTGCAGGAACATCTGGCAGGACGCGGCCAGCCCGCGCTGTTCGGGAAAGCGGTCGAGCGCCAGCAGGGTCAGGCTGGGTATGGTCAGGGAGGTGCCCAGGTTGTAAAACAGGATGGGCAGCACGCTCCAGGGCAGGCTGGGCGGCGCGGCCAGGTTGAGCGCGAGGTTGCCGGCCACGGCGACGCCCATCAGCAGGTAGCCGCGCAGGATCGTCCGTTGCGGCGACAGCTTGCCGGCCAGCCGCCCCGACCACCACGATCCGGTCAGCAGCCCGAGCATCGCCGGGCCGAACAGCCACAGGAAGCCGGTTTCCGCGACGCCCAGGTGACGCATCAGGAACATCGGCGCGGACATGATGTAGAGGAAGAAGCCGCCGAAATTGAAGGCCATGCCGCCGCAGGCGGCGAGAAATACCGGCGAGGTCATGACCTTCCAGTACGCCTTGCCCAGATAGACGGGATGCAGCGACTGCCGCCGCTCCGCCGGCAGGGTCTCCGGCAGCCACTTCCAGCAGGCGTAGGACAGGGCCGCGCCGAACAGCACCATGAACACGAAGATCGAGCGCCAGCCGAACAGGCTCTGCAGTTGCCCGCCGATGACCGGGGCGAGGGTGGGCGCGATGGCGAACATCATGGCGATGTGCGACATCAGGCGTTGCGCCTGCGCCCCATGAAACATGTCGCGCACGATGGCGCGGCTGACGATCACGCTGGCGCAGGCGGCGAAGCCCTGCAAGCCGCGCAGCAGCCACAGATCCCCGATGCGCGCGGCAAGGGCGCAGCCGAGCGCCGACAGGGTATAGATCCCGAGGGTCACCAGGATGACCTTGCGGCGGCCGACCGCGTCCGAGATCGCGCCGTGCCACAGCGACATCACCGAAAACATGAACAGATACGAGGTCAGCGTCTGCTGGACTTCCAGCGATGAAGCGCGAAAGCTGTCCGCGATGTCATGCACGGCCGGCAGATAGGTGTCGATGGTGAAGGGGCCGATGGTGCTCAGGGCGGCGAGCAGGAACAGGATGTTCCGTTCGGCTTTTGCGGATGTTGGCTTGACGGTGGGCATGGTTTCCAGGGGACAGGGGACGGAAGACAGGGGACGGAAGATAGAGGATAGAGGGTAGAGAATAGTTCAGTTACTGGACGCTTCGCGCCCGGTAGCTTTTTCCTTCTCTGCGGGAGAGGGTTGGAGTGGCCGCGGCGGTCCAGGCTGATGAAACGCACCCTCACCCTCAGGCTCTCACAGGGAGAGGGGAGATTACTCATGAACTCGGCAGGCACTCAAAAATATGACCATCCAGACAGCTATACCATGGATAGTAACAAAGGACGACAAACAGGAACCGGAAGGAAGGTCGATCCGTGGCGCAACAAGGGGCCATGAGCCTGATGGATGGCAGGCAACGGTTTGGAACGGAAGAAGCCTGCCGCGAGTATTCATGCGAAAAACCTTGGCCTGGCTCAAGCGTCGGCACTGGCCCGGCGCAAGACCGCCGCTCGCCTTCCCTGGCTTCGGGCGGCCCGGCTGGATAGCCACGAGCCAAACGCGATAGCCCCGGATACCCCGCGCACGGAACGATGAGCCGCCGCGGCACGGAAGACGATCCGGCGAAACACGCCAGCGCCGCCGCCGCGATTGACGGTTTCTTGTCCGCAAAGGGTGTTTTTATTGGATAATCTGGCCTTGTCCCGGTCGCCATTGAAAAAGGAAAGTCACCATGAATCTCTCGCACATCGAACACATCGGCATCGCCGTCAAGAACCTCGACGAGGCCATCAAGTTCTGGGAAAATCAGTTGGGCATGAAGTGCTACTCGATCGAAGAAGTGAAGGAGCAGAAGGTGCGCACCGCCTTCTTCAAGATCGGGCAGTCCAAGATCGAATTGCTCGAATCGACCGACCCGGAAGGCCCGATCGGCAAGTTTGTCGAAAAGAAGGGCGAAGGCATCCACCACCTGGCGATCGCCAGCGAAGGGCTGCAAGGGAATCTCGACGAACTGGCCGGCAAGGGCGTGCAGTTGATCGACAAGGCGCCGCGCAAGGGGGCCGAGGGACTCGACATCGCCTTCCTGCATCCGAAGGCCACCGGCGGCGTGCTGCTGGAACTGTGTGAAGACCCCGGCAAATAATCCTCCGCCCGTGTCCCGAATGGATCGGGGAGGTTCAATCCGTCCTCTGGCGGCGTGAGACATGCGTCCGTTCCGGGTGTTCTCGCCGCTCGCGGGTCTGTCGATGATCGGATTTTCGCCGTCGACGACCCAGACCGCGAACCGCGCGGCGTTCCGCGACGCGGATGGCGCGCAGGCGTGGCTCGCGGCGCAGCCGCAGGCGGACGCGGCGGCCATGTCGTCCGCGCTGATCGCCCAGATCGAGGCGCTGAATCTCCTGGATCTTTCTCCTCGCGAGCGTTTCAAGACCCTGGACGTGTTGCGCAAGGCGGTGTTCGCGGCCGGAACCGGCGGCCAGCCGCGCTATGAGGGCAAACCGCTGCCGCTCGACGCGGATGAACAGGCGGCGCTCGACGCGGCGCTCCGTCTCTGGCGCGCCTACGCCGTCGGCTATCGGCAGTGCCTGCAAGCCTGCCTGGACGGCGACGCCTCTTTGTCCCGGTATGTGACGCGCGTGGCGCATCGGGTGTCTTCCTGCCTGCGCCTGGAACAGTTGACCGGCTATGCCGGAGGCGCCGCGCCCAGGCCGGGATTCTGGGAGAGTTTCCACACGCTCTTCCTCGCGGCCGAACAAATCGGATGCGCGGCGGAAATGGTGGAAGACCGCCTGTCCGGCGAAACGCAGGCGTCGTCGGTTTGCGGGCAGTACGCGATGGCGCTGATGCTGCACCTGGCGCAGCCGTTCTCGCTCTCCAGCGGGCAGTTGGCCGTGGCGGCGCGCTGGCTGGCGCGCTGGCGCGAGCAGGCGCGGATCGACGGGCTGGCGGTGCGCAACGCCAAATACAGTCCGATCCTGCTGGATCTGGCTGTGGACCGGCCGATCCACGATGGCGGCGGCCCCGCCCGCCTGCCTCGCTGGCTGTCGCTGGGCAGCGTCCAGCGCAAGATTCGCCAGCGTCTCGACGCGCTGGCCGCCGGAGAATCGCCGGAAAGCCTCAAGCTCGGCGGCGGCCTTTCCGCGGAAAACTGCATGGCCTTGCTCGAGACGCTGTCCAGCAATCTGCGCCGCCCGGCGCCGTTTTTGCCCGCCGCCGCAGACGGCTTGCCGGGCCTGGCGGTCGGCGTCGGCCTCTCGGCCATCCATCGCCTGCTGGGCGGCAAGGGGATCGAGGAAGTGGTGTTGCATTCGGATTTTTCCACCGACGATCCGCCGGTCCGGCGCGAAGCGAAGCCGCACAGCGAGGCCGAGCGGGAGCGCTGGCGCCTGGCGCGCTGGGAAGGCAAGGAACTGGCGCTGCTGCGCGCGCCGGGGAAGGGAAGCTCCCGCCTGGCCCTGCACGGCTTGCTGGCGATCGCCCGGCAGAAGCAGGATTACCTGCTGGCGGTGATCTCCGGCCTGTGGCAGAACGAGGATGGAATCCTGTTCTGTACCGCCGACCTGCTTCCGGGCGGGGTCACGCCGAGGATTGCCGAGATTCGCAACTGGATGACCGGGGAAGTCGTATGCCATCCGGCCTTCCAGCTTTCCGCGCAAGCGGACGGCGCGCAGGATATGCTGCTTTTGCCAACGGGCGTGCTGGCGCGGGCGTCCGGCGTCCGCTTTTTCGATTGCGACGGTCAACTGCTGTTCGAGACGCGCCTGGCCGATTGCCTGGAGCGCGGAGACGAAGTCGAGTTCTGGCGGGTCGCAAGCAACGATTGAAAAGTGAAAAGCGGAAAGATGATGCCTGAAGCGCTCCGGCCGGTGGTCCGCAGTTCACGTTTCGCGCCGTCGCTTTTCACTCCGCCGCGCGTACTGCTCTTTTGCTTCCTGTGGGCGATGAGCGCGCTGGCCGGCGGGGCGGAACTGCTGCGCCCGGAGCTGGCCTTCAGGGCGTCGGCGCGCGCCCTGGACGGCCAGACGATCGAGCTGCGTTTCGAGATCGCCGAGGGGTACTACCTGTACCGCGACAAGTTCCGTTTTTCCGTCGAACCCGACGCGGTGCGGCTGGGGCCGGCGATCTTTCCGAAGGGCCGCGAGACGAGCGACGAGACCTTCGGCAAGGTCGAGGTTTACGATCGGGAAGTGAGCATCCGCCTACCCGTCGAACGTAGCGCTTCCGGCGTCCTGCCGCTCACCTTGCAGGCGACTTCGCAGGGTTGCGCGAGTGAGCTTGGCGTCTGTTATCCGCCGCAGAAGCAGAGCGTCGGCGTCGAGTTGCCCGAACTGCCCGCGCCGCCCGCGCCGTCGATCGCGCCCGCCGCGTCGACCGTGTCAACCGCGTCCGCGTCCACGTCCGCGGCGGCGGTGGGCGGCGGCGACGAATCCGGGCGCATCGCGCGCTTGCTCCAGGACGCGCCGTTCGGCTGGGCGGCGCTCAGCTTTTTCGGCTTCGGGCTGCTCCTGTCGCTGACGCCATGTACCTTCCCGATGCTGCCGATCCTCTCCGGCATCATCGTCGGCGCCGGCGGCGGGCGGCCCGTGTCGCGCTGGCGCGCCTTCGCCCTGTCGCTGGCCTACGTGTCGGGCATGGCCGTGGTTTACGCGCTGGCGGGCGTCGCCGCCGGGCTGTCCGGCACGCTGCTTTCCGGGGCTTTGCAGAACGCCTGGGTGCTCGGCGGCTTCGCGCTGGTGTTCGTCGCGCTGGCGCTGTCGATGTTCGGCTGCTTCGAACTGCGATGGCCTTCTTTCCTGCAAGGCAAGGCATCGGAGCAAGCGGCTCGGCTCCAGGGCGGCTCGCTGCCCGGCGTGGCGCTGATGGGCGGCCTGTCGGCGCTGATCGTCGGACCGTGCGTCGCCGCGCCGCTCGCCGGGGCGCTGCTCTACATCGGCGGCGCCGGCGACGCGCTGCTCGGCGGCCTGGCCTTGTTCTGCATGGCGCTGGGCATGGGCGCGCCGCTCCTGGCCATCGGCGTCTCGGCGGGCGCCCTGCTGCCCAAGGCCGGCCCCTGGATGGCGACGGTCAACCGCGTCTTTGGCGTCATCCTGCTGGCCTGCGCGCTCTGGATCGTCTCTCCGCTCATTCCGGTTTCCGCGCAGATGTTGGCCTGGGCGCTGCTGCTGATCGTCCCGGCGATCTTCCTGCGCGCCCTCGACCCGCTGCCGCGCCACGCCGGGGAAGGGCAGCGTTTCGGCAAGGCGATCGGCGTGCTCCTGCTGCTGCTTGGCGCCGCCATGCTGGCGGGCGCGCTTTCCGGCGCGCGCGATCCCTTGCGCCCGCTCGCCGCGTTCGGACAGGCCGGGACGGACGCCGGGCCGCGCGCGCTGCCGTTCGAGCGCGTGCGCTCACTGGATGAACTCGACAAGCGCCTCGCCGCCGCCAAGCGGCCGGTGCTGCTCGATTTCTACGCCGACTGGTGCGTGTCGTGCAGGGAGATGGAGCGCCATACCTTCAGCGATCCGCGCGTGCGCGAAAAGCTGTCCGCCTGGCTGCTGCTGCAAGCCGACGTGACGGCCAACTCGCCGGAAGACCAGGCGCTGCTGGCGCGCTTCGGGCTTTTCGGGCCACCCGGCATCATTTTCTTCGACCCGGCCGGCCGGGAGCTGGCGGGCGTCCGGGTCGTGGGCTACCAGCCGCCCGACGACTTCCTCAACTCCCTGGCGGCGACGGGGATGTGACCGAAGCGGCGACGCCCGCGGTCAGGATGCCGAGCATGGCCTGCGCGTGCCCGGCGGCCTCGCGGCCCAGCCGCGTCAGGTAGCCGCCGTCGGCCTGGGTAATCAGCCCCTTGGCGAACAGCCGCCGAGCCGCCGCCTTGACCTGTTCATCGGCGTTCTTGTGCACCTTGATCCCCTGCTGGCCGGAGTCGAAATCGAAGCGAATCAGGGTGTTCATCTCGTGAACCAGTTCGGATGTGTAGGGCATGGTCGTTTCCGGGGACAGAACAGAATTCGCAAGATGATAGCTTGAAACTCCCTGCTTATGTCATTCAGCAAAACAGGGGCGGCCACCGGGGCCGCCCCTACGACAATGCGCCCTTGAAGGCGCGGTCGAGGACGGCGGGCAGCAAGGCGTCCAACTCGGCGGCGGTTTCGGCTTGCAGGCGTTTCAGGGCGTTGACCTGGGCTTGCAGGGCATCCAGTTCGGCGACGATGCGGCGTTGTTCGGGGAGGGGAGGAACAAGTATGGTTTTTTTACGCATGAATGAAGCCGGAACACGTTGCTGTCCCGCTGTTCCGGTGAAATGCTTGGCAGCATCCCCTAAAAATTCCCGATGTCGGAAAAGATAGTGCACCCATTTCGCATCAATTTCCAAGTTGGGTCTAATAACATGAAATTCAGTCGAACCGAATCCGATTCCATTGTAAAGTCCCTTTGCAATGGCTGATTTACCGTTTTGCATACATGGCGTAATTCTGGCAAATATTATGTCACCTTCTTCAAATTGAGTGTAGCCGGATTTTACTTCAGCATAAGTACGCATTTCCATCGAAATAATTTCGCCGGTCTTGTCGCTTACGGCACTCATCGGAACAAACGAAACTTCGCTATTATCTTGAATCTGTCTCTTGCCGCGCTTCGGATTAATTTCAGCTATTTCGACAAGAGGACGTAAAGACCAGCGCGCCCGCGATTCTTCATCACGTAGTAATTTTGACAAAAATGAATGCGGAAGCGCCTTGACTTCTTCGACGGTTTGCTGGCGTAACGAACTGGCTTCCCGAATTTGGGCAGACAGTTCTTCAATCCGCGCCACTATCCGCCGTTGCTCCGCCAAGGGTGGCAAGGGGATTTCATAACCAAGAACATGCGCTGGACGAATCGCTGCATAATTTGTCGAGCCTTGAGCAGCAACCTGTTCACAAAATGCTGGCGTACGGATAAAGAAACCCAGAAAGCTACGGTCGAGTTTTTTCTCGTCAATCACGAATAGAAAATAGTGACTACTCACGATTGAACCATCAAGCGATTCCGGCACGATGCCGAAGCCACCAACCTTGGCATCAATTTCCGCAACAAGAAATTCACCCATCCGACAAACTTGTTGCGTCTTGGTTTTTATGAGTGTGCCTGGAACTTCATCACGAAGAACAATGCCTTTGACGTGAAGTTGGACACGAGGACGCTTATAGTTCGTCAGGTCATCAATCGTGATGAATTCTTTGCGATGCCGCAGCACCTCGCCCAACTTCACCATCGGCCACTGGCTCATTTGTCACCACCCTATTTGGGGAACATGGGTAGGGCGGTTTCTCCGAAACCGCCGCAATGTTGCGACAGCACGGGAAATCGCGGCGCGTTCGGAGAACGCGCCCTACC
>JAISQQ010000459.1 GCA_031274075.1 Accumulibacter sp. | reverse complement strand
TCGGCCCCCGCGATCAAGCGCCAGTTCCGTTCGAAATTCCACGCGATTCTTGGGCGGAACAGCCAGTCGCCGCGGTTCAGGCTGGAAATCCACAGCGCCTGGGCTTCCAGCCTGCCGGTGAACTTGTGGTTGAGCAGCAGGCTGTAGCCGTCCTCCCGCGCGTCGGCGATCAGATCCGGATCGTGGGAAAAGTAGCGCCGCTGGTAGAACTGGACGTTGAAGCGGGTCTCCGTCGTCGGGTTGAAATCGAGGCCGAGCGCCCAATCCAGGGTATTCTGCGGAACGACGCCGTTGGGGTCCAGGGCGCGCAGGACGGCAAACTGGCGGCCGCGCGTATAGACCATTTCGCCTTTCAGCACGATGTCTCCGAAGTCCTTGGCCACGGTGCCGCCGTACTGGTGGATCCGGTCGTGCCTGGCGCGATAGAGGTAGGTTCCGGGAATACTCGCGGCGTCCCGGTAGAAAGTCGGCGAGGCGTCCATGCTGCTGTAGGCGAAAGCGGAAACATCCCAGCCGTTTTTCAGCGTCGACAGGCGGATGCCGTAATTCGAATTGGCGAGCGACCGTTGCGGAAGGTCCTCGTTCCGGTAAACGATGTTCACGCCGGGCGGATGGATCTGCCACGGGTAGAATTCCGCGCCCGGCTTGCCGATCAGGTCGTAGCTGGCCACCGGGATCCACAGCAGCTCGGCGTGAAAGTCGTCGTTGAAATATTCCGCCCGGGCCGCCCATTGGGGAATGCGCATCAGGTCGAATTCGGGCAGGATGAATTCGCGCATGTCCCGCGCCGAAACGACGTCGGCAAAAAACAGGCCGACCATCTCGCCCCACACCACATGTTGCTTGCCGAGACGAAAATCCCAGTCGCCGGCGCCGATGTCGAGGTAGTTTTCGCGCAGGTAAATGTTGAAACGCTGGTTTCTTTCCACGGCGGAAGGATAGCTGTCGTCGTAAAAGCTGAATACGGCGTCGTAGTCGACACGCGCGCCGAGCTTCCAGCGGATGCCGTTGCCCAGGTTTCCGCTTCCGGAAAAATCGGCGCGCGTCATCATCTTGGACCAATGCGCGGGAGATTCCGTGGTCCGCGCCATTTCGAACTGGAGGAATCCCTTGATTCCACTGCCGCCGCCGGATGTGGACGCCGCCTTTTTCGGCGCTTCCTCGAACGGATCGTCGTCGCCGAACAAGGCCTCCCGGCTGCCGGGAAGACCCCCAGCATCCGCCGCCGAAAGGCCGAGCGGCCAGGACGCGCCCAGGACGATGCCGAAGCAGGCCGCCAAGGCCGCGCCAAGGCCGTTTTTCACATTTTTCGCTCGCATGGATCTCCTTATTTTTGCCTCAATGTCGCTGCCGCCCTCGCCTCGCCTTCGCGTTGACCGGGCCGCCGCCGTTTGTTTTCCGCGCGAATGCCGAGAAGGCTGATTTGGCCGTCCTCGACACGGACCAGCCTGTTCGCCTTGGCGATGACCCGCTCGTCGTGCGTCGAAAAGATGAACGTGGTATTGAAAAAGCGGTTGATCCGCTGCATCAGCGCCAGGATTTCCTCGCCCGTCGCATGGTCGAGGTTGGCGGTCGGCTCGTCGGCGAGCACGATCGATGGACGAATCGCCAGCGCGCGCGCGATCGCCACGCGCTGGCGCTGCCCGCCGCTCAACTGGTTCGGCCGGTGTTTGGCGAAACGGGACAAGCCGACGATATCGAGGAAGTAATCGACGCGCTTCCTGCGTTCCCTGGACGACAGATCCTTGCGCCGCAACAGTGGATATTCGACGTTTTCGGCCGCCGACAGGACAGGCAGCAGGTTGAAGGTCTGGAAGATGAATCCGATGGCGCGGTTTCTCAGGTCGGCCAACTCATCCGGCGTCTTCCCGCTGACGTCGACGTCGTTGATGTAAATCTTGCCGCTCGTTGGCACATCGATGCAGCCGATGAGGTTGAGCAAGGTAGTCTTGCCGCTTCCGGAGGGACCGGCGATGGCCAGGAACACGCCGGCCTCGAACGACAGCGTGATGTCCTTGAGCGCTTGAACTTTCTGATCTCCGAGCAAATAATCCTTGGATACGTGTTCGACGCGGACAACGCTCATCAACAAACTCTCTGCCGACATTATCCGAACCGCCGGCGCAAAGGAAAAAACCATGCAAATCATGACGATCCCGCACAAATGTGTCAAGGCCGCGGTGCTAATCGCCTCTTTCTTGAGCCTTGCCGTGTTGTCCCAGGGCCACGCGCAGGAAGCCCCCCGAAGAGAGAAGGAAGCGCCGGCCGTCGATGATCCGGCCGCGCGGAGCCTCGTGGAAAAGGCGGACCGGATCCGTTTTCCGGCCGAGGGCTTCCAGGTCGATGTCAGCATCGTCACCCAGAAACCCGAACAAGCACCTGAAACGCGCAAGTATCGCGTGCTGTCGAAAGGAAACGACAACACCGTGGTGATGGTCACCGAACCGGCCTCGGAACGCGGGCAGATCATCCTGATGAAAGGCCGCGACCTGTGGGTCTTCATGCCGGAGGTATCGCAGCCGATCCGCATCGCGCTATCCCAGCGGCTGACGGGCCAGGTCGCCAACGGCGACCTGGCGCGCGCGAATTTCGCCGGCGACTACCAGCCGCGGCTGCTGCGCACGGAAACCATCGGCTCCGAGACCTATTACGTTCTCGAACTGATCGCCGTCGATCGGGGCGTGACCTACCAGAAGGTCGTTTACTGGATCGACCAGAAGAACGACTGGCCGTTCAAGGCGGAGTTCTACTCGCTGTCCAAGCGCCTGCTGAAAACCTGCAAATACGAAAACTACCGCATGATGGAAGGCCAGGTGCGCCCGACGCGGCTGGTCATGGAAGACGCCATGCGCAACGGCGAGCAGTCCGTGCTCGATTATGAAAACATGAAACTGCGCGATCTGCCGGACAAGCTGTTCACCAAGGATTACCTGAAGAAGCTGGATTGATGGCTGGAGCGTTCGGCGTTTCAGTGCAGGCATCGGCTATTTCCATCCCGTCATTCCGGCGCAAGCCGGAATCCAGGAATTCGAGGAATGAACGGGATCCCGGCGATCAAAGAGACGACGCCGCTACGCCCAAGGCGATTGCGTGAATGCCATATTCTTGAAACGAGGCACGGTCTCGCAGGGCGGATGCAATCCGCCGGTCGTGCCCTTGCCGCAAGCGAAGCCTGCGCAAATCCTGGAAAAATGTGGCGCTTCGCGCTGGAGTTTACGACTGGATCAACAGCTTGATCGTCCGGTTCGGAAGCCTGGAAGCACGGGGCTTCCGCCCCACAACAGCGGCGGTCGCGTCATTTCCGCCGTTGCGGGGCGGAAGCCCCGCGCTCCCAGGAACCCCAGCCGGCCTTCCCGGGCGCAAAACCGCCGAACGCCTCCCACCGGCCCGTCTGCTCTCCAAAAGTCCTATGCGATGGCCCTGGGCGCTATTTGTCGACACCTTGTTGCGGCTAATACCGGGGACCGTCCACAAGCAGCGCGGCGACGGCGTCGATCAGCCCCTTGCCGGCCGCTTCGCACAGATCGAGCACCCGTTCGAAGCCTTCCGCGCTGCCGTAGTACGGGTCGGGAATCTCCTCTTCCCCGGTTTCGGCGGCGAAATCGATGAAAAGTCTCAGCTTGTCGTGCAGGCCGGGGGGACACATGTCGCGCAGGTAGTCGAGATTCTGGCGGTCCATCGCCAGAATCTGGTCGAAGCGCAGGAAATCCTCCTTGCTCAGCCGCCGGCAGCGCAAGCCGTCGAGATCGTAGGCGCGTTTCGCCGCCGCCTTGCGCATGCGGGAATCCGCCCGCCCCCCTTCGTCGTGGGCATGGGTGCCCGCCGAATCGACTTCCAGAAAGCGCGACAAGCCCGCTTTCTCGGCCAGGGACCTGACGACGGCTTCGGCCGCGGGCGAACGGCATATGTTGCCCATGCAAACGAACAAGATCTTGTATTTTTCCATGCTGCTGTCCGGTTAATTCAAGGGATGAATTGTTGTACAGGGCCATCGCCTACGCAAATGTCGTAAACAGTCGCCAGAAATATTTTATATTCAAGTCCTTATGTGGCGGCAAA
>JAISQQ010000364.1 GCA_031274075.1 Accumulibacter sp. | reverse complement strand
GAATATATCGTCTTCTGCGGCGTGCATTTCATGGCCGAGGTGGCCGACATCCTGTCCAGTCCGCGCCAGACCGCGATCCTGCCGGACCTCGCGGCGGGCTGCTCGATGGCGGACATGGCCAACCTGGCCAAGGTCGAGCGCTGCTGGCGGAAACTCGGCGAGGTGCTGGACGCCGAGGAGGAGATCACGCCGGTCACCTACATCAATTCGGCGGCCGACCTGAAGGCTTTCTGCGGCCGGCACGGCGGCATCGTGTGCACCTCGTCGAACGCCCGCGCGATCGCCGAATGGGCCTTCCGCCAGCGGGAGAAAATCCTCTTCTTTCCCGACCAGCACCTGGGGCGCTGGACTGGCCACGGGCTGGGCATTCCGCTCGATGAAATGGTGGTCTGGGACCCCGATCTCGAAAACGGCGGCCTGACGCCGGAAGAGATACGCAAGGCGCGGCTGCTGCTCTGGAAGGGCCACTGCTCGGTACACCAGATGTTCCAGCCGGCGCACGTGCGCGCCTTCCGCGCCGAGCACCCCGACGGCCTGGTCATCTCGCATCCCGAGTGCTGTCTCGAAGTCTGCCAGTTGTCGGACTACGTCGGTTCGACCGAGCGCATCGTCGAGGTCGTCAGCGACGCCGCGCCGGGTACGCGCTGGCTGGTCGGCACGGAACTCAACCTGGTCAACCGCCTGGCCGAGCAGGTCAAGCCGCAGGGCAAGATCGTGCAGTTCATGGCGCCGACCGTCTGCATGTGCTCGACGATGCAGCGTATCGACCCGCCGCACCTCGCCTGGACGCTGGAAAACCTGGCGGCGGGCCAAGTGGTCAACCCCATCGCGGTGCCGGAGCACGAGGCCGTCCCGGCGCGGCTGACGCTGGAAAGGATGCTCACGGCGTCGTGAACGCCAATGCCATGAAGACGCGCGCGCTGCGTATCGTCACCTATAACATCCACAAGGGGTTTTCGCAGTTCAACCGGCACATGATGGTGTACGAGCTGCGCGAACAGTTGCGCCTGCTCGACGCGGACATCGTCTTCCTGCAGGAAGTCCAGGGCAAGCACAGCCTGCACGCCGAACGCGTCGACAATTGGCCGGACGAACCGCAGCACGCCTTCCTCGCCGGCGACGTCTGGCAGTCCACCCTCTACGCCAGCAACGTGATGTACGACCACGGCCATCACGGCAACGCGATCCTTTCCCGCTTTCCGATCGCGCACGCCTTCAACCAGGACGTCACCCACCTGCGCTTCGAACGGCGCGGCCTGCTGCACTGCCGCATCGGCCTGCCGGACTCCCTGGCCTGCGCGCATTGCGTCTGCGTGCACCTGTCGCTGTTCGCCCGTTCCCGCCATCGCCAGATGGACGCCCTGGCGAGCTATCTCGAAGACGTCGCGGAGCAGGATTCGCTGATCATCGCGGGCGATTTCAACGACTGGCGCAACGAGGCCGACGCCAGGCTGGCCCGGCGTCTCGGCCTGGTCGAGATATTCGGCGGCCCGACCGGAACCCCCGGCGTGCCGGTGCGCAGTTTCCCGGCGAAACGGCCGGTCCTGCGCCTGGACAGGATCTACGTGCGCGGCTTCTCGGTCAAGCAGGCCAAGGTGCACTCCGGCAAGCCGTGGTCGAACATCTCCGACCACGCCGCGCTGTCGGCGCAACTGATTCCGGAGGCGGGGGAAATGGCTTGAACGCGGCGAAAAAGCCAAGGGGACAACGGCATCCTCTTTGGAAAACGAATTTCTCCGCACCTCGATGGCGCTTTTCTGATTCGGTTATTTATAAAAACTGACCAGGCCGATAAGAATCGTAATAACAGCCAAGGCTATACCCCAGCACCACTGCTTCGTCGTCCGCCGCTTTTCTTCTTTTTCTTCTTTCTGGGCTCGTATTTTCTTGTTCAATTCCTCGCGTGCATACACAAGCTCGGCACAAACACATTTCAGCGTTTCAGAGGCTGTCATCACTGACCCTGAGAACTCTCCCCGGCGCTCCCCCTTGCCGGCGCGCGCCTGGTTTATAAGCTCATGCGCATCATCCGCGGAACGCAACAGGCCGAAATATTTCGACAAAACATCCGTGATGACAACAGAACGATAATCCTCTTGAAAAGATTTTATCTGTTCCAGGTAAAACTGAACCAACCCGTCACATGCATCGTAGATGGCACGGTCGAGATGAGCTTTCAGCTTCCGCCCTTCCTCCTTTTTCTTGTTCTCATCGCCTTCTTCTGAGGCGCATAGCGCGGCGAAGAGGTGAAAAGCGACATAACGCAGTTGATTGACGGCGGTAATGTCCAAACCATCCTCCGTTTCGTCTTCCAAACGTTTCAGGCAGCGTTCGGCCTCACGAAAACCTTTTTTCCACGCTGCAAATTCTTCCTGCGCAAAGGGGATTCCAGAATGCTCAGGGAGGGGCAAAACGATACCCCTCCAAAGCTTTCCAACGCGCCTCCCGCTCCGCCGATAGCGTAAATCTGCCGCGTGCCAGGGAAACGTTGCCTTCAGCGTGCTGCGACACGAACCTGTAGACGAGACGAGCATACCGCTCACTCGTAAGCGCCTCGCCAGAAACATCCGGGGAATCGGCTACGCCTTGTGAACACATATCCAAACGTCTTTTCATGGATTCAGGGAAGTGTAATCAAATATGATTTCGGGAATTCCAGAGATGAAACTCCTTTTGGAAATCCATGGCTTCTCGTCCTCTGAAAACCACTTGTTCCGGGGATGGATTAGAACACGGGGGAAGAATCGGGTCAACAAAGGTGTAGAGGCAAAGCTCATCGAGCTTCAAATATGAAGGATCGTAGTCGATTTGTTTTCATTTATCCGGCGGATCGAGTGAAATATCCGGTCCCGCGGAGCCTTTCCGATCGACACTCCGATTGCTCCCGGCGACCATGGCGAACTGGAACAGGCGGCATTCGATCGCGCCGTTATAGAGCGGCGTCTTCCTGCCCGGCGCGAGGCGCATCAGCTTCGGCAGGCGCGAGTCGGCGCTGAGCAGATGGCAGTTCCAGCCGGCGAACCTGCGCTTCAACGCGCTGCCGAGCTTCGGGTAAAAGGCCGCCAGTTCCTCCTGGTCCGAGACGCGCTCGCCGTAGGGCAGGTTGGCGATCAGCACGCCGGCCGGCGCCGGCGCGTCGATTTCCAGGAGGTCGCCCGAACACAAGGCGACCGCGGGCAGCAAACCGGCCCGGTCGAGGTTGGCCAGCGCGGCGCGCACGGCGGCCGGGGAGAGGTCGCTGCCCCAGATTTGCGCCGGCCGCGCCGCCTGCTCCGCCTCCTGCGCGGCGTCGAGCAAGTCCTTCCAGGCGTCGAGCCGGAAATTCCGCAGGCGCTGGAAGCCGAAGCCGCGCCCGCTCGCGCCCGGCGCGATGTCGAGCGCGATCTGCGCCGCCTCCATCAGGAAGGTACCGCTGCCGCACATCGGATCGATCAGCGGCGTGCCCGGCCGCCATCCGGACAGGCGCAGGATGCCCGCCGCCAGGTTTTCCTTGAGCGGCGCGTCCACCGTCTTCTGGCGCAGGCCGCGCTGATAGAGCGGCGCGCCCGAGGTGTCGAGGTACAGCGTGCAACTGTCGGCGGTCAGGAAAGCGTGCGCGCGCACCTCCGGGTCGCGCGTGTCGATGTTCGGCCGCGCGCCC
>JAISQQ010000346.1 GCA_031274075.1 Accumulibacter sp. | reverse complement strand
GGCGATTTTGAAATGGAATAGAATCGTTCCACACTGATTTCGGAGGTTTGACGATGCCCTATTCCGGTTTTTCCCGGTTCCGTTGCCGGATTCTGATCTGGTCGGCGCTGGCGCTCTCGGCGTGCGCGGGCTACGGCGGGAGCGATCTCAAGCCCGGCGAGTCGGCGCTGGCGGACGTCGTCGCGTCGATGGGGACGCCGGCGATGCGCTGGCGGAACGCCGACGGACGCGAGCAACTGGCCTATCCGCGCGGCCCGGCGGGGACGCAGACTTTCATGGTGTTCGTGGCGTCGGATGGCCGTCTGGAGCGGATAGAAAAGGTGCTCGACATGGAGCATTTTGCCTTGATCCGGGCCGACCAGAGCGACATGGCCAGCGTCCTGCGCCTGCTTGGGCCGGTGACGGGGAGGAACGACGTTTACTTCGAGGCGCGCGACGAGAGGGTGTGGTCCTGGCTGTTTTGCGACAGTTGGAACCAGGAAGCGTATTTCGACGTGCTGTTCGACGGCGCGACAGGGATCGTGCGCAGCACCCAGCAGCGCCCGAACTACATGGGCTGGGACGGCGTCGCGCCGGCCTGCGGACACTGAAGCTAGGCGCGCGCCCGGGCGCGGGCGATCGCGGCGCGGACCTGCTCCGGCGCGGTGCCGCCGACGTGTTTGCGCGCGGCCAGGGAACCTTCGACGCTGAGGACCGAAAAGACGTCTTCGTCGATCATCGGCGAAAAGGACTGCAATTCGGAGAGCGACAGCCGCGGCAGCTCGACGCCGAGATCCTCGGCCCGCCGCACGGCCAGGCCGACGGCTTGGTGCGCGTCGCGGAAAGGCAGTCCCTTGCGCGCCAGGTAGTCGGCCAGGTCGGTCGCCGTGGCGAATCCCTGGCGCAGGGCTTCGCCCATGGCCTGCGGGCGCGTGGCGACGCCGGGAATCATGGCGGTGAAGACGCGCAGCGTGTCGCTCACCGTATCCACGGCGTCGAACAAGGGTTCCTTGTCTTCCTGGTTGTCCTTGTTGTAGGCCAGCGGCTGCCCTTTCATCAGGGTCAGCAGCGCGGCCAGGTGGCCATAGACGCGGCCCGTCTTGCCGCGCGCGAGTTCGGGGACGTCCGGGTTTTTCTTCTGCGGCATGATCGAACTGCCGGTGCAGAAACGGTCGGCGATCTTCACGAAGCCGAAGCGCGGATTCATCCACAACACCAGTTCCTCGGACATGCGCGAGATGTGCATCATCAGCAGCGCGGCGGCGGCGCAGAACTCGACGGCGAAATCGCGGTCGGAAACGGCGTCGAGCGAATTTTCGCAGACGCCGTCGAAACCAAGCTCGGCGGCGACGAATTCGCGATCGATCGGATAGGTCGTGCCGGCCAGCGCGGCGGCGCCGAGCGGCAGGCGGTTGGTGCGCTTGCGGACTTCGGCGAGGCGTTCGGCGTCGCGCCGGGTCATTTCGTACCAGGCCAGCACGTGGTGGCCGAAAGTGATCGGCTGCGCCACTTGCAGGTGGGTGAAACCGGGCATCGGCGTATCCGCCTCGCGCTCGGCGAGGTCGAGCAGCGCGGTCTGGAACTGCCCGAGCAAAACCTGGAGGTCGTCGATCGCGTCGCGCAGATACAGGCGAAGGTCGGTGGCCACCTGGTCGTTGCGCGAGCGGCCGGTGTGCAGGCGCTTGCCGGCGTCGCCGACCAGGGCGGTCAGGCGCTTCTCGATGTTCAGATGCACGTCCTCGAAATCCAGCGACCACACGAACGCGCCGGATTCGATCTCGCCGACGATCTGCGCCATGCCGCGCTGGATGTCGGCGAGATCCTCGGCCGCGATGATGCCCTGGCGAGCCAGCATCCTGGCGTGCGCCAGCGAGCCGCGGATGTCCTGCCGCCACATGCGCTGGTCGAAGCCGACCGAGGCCGTGTAGCGCTTGACGAGATCGTCCATCGGCTCGGAAAAATTGCCGGCCCAGGTGTATTGGGAAGAAGGGAAGTTATCGGGATTCATGATTTTTCGATCCACACAGGGCTATCGCCTGCGCGGATGTCGTAAGTAGTTGAAAGAAATCGTTTATATTCAAGTCGTCGCGACGAGTCCGGGGCGAGCGCACAGGACTTTCAGGAAGCGGGCCGGCCGAAGGGAAGCGTTCGCGGTTTTGCGCCGGGAAGTTCGTTGCGGGAGAAAGATTTTGGTTCCAATGGCTACCCCGTCATTTCTTTGATCGCCGGAATCCAGGAATTTTGGGAGCGCACTGGATCCCGGCTTTCGCCGGGACGACGGCGCCATGTCCATGGCGACGTTCATGTGCCGGGAAGGCCGGCCGGGTTTGGGACTCCTGGGAGGCCCGACGATCGGGTTCATTTTTCCATGTGCGGTGAAAAGCATTTTGCTGCCACATAAGGACTTGAATATAAAAGATTCTTGACGAGTGTTTACGACATTTGCGTAGTCGATGGCGCTATCGATCCACATCCGGCAGGCCGGGCGGGATTATATCCCCCTGAAGGGAGAGGTTTCCAAGCGGAGTCGGTTCTACGATGAAAGCAAGTGCTTGAGCTAGAATTGGCGTTTGTTTATTCGTTTGTTTCAATCCGCGTCCGGCAGGCCGGGCGGGATTATCCCCTGAAAGGGGAAGGTTTCCAAGCGGAGTCGGTTTTTGATGAAGCATTACGCAACCGGCCATCCCCTGCCGGACTTTCGCAATTTCGGCGTCATGCTGCGCATCCTGCTGGGGGTCAACCTGGCGACGCTGGCGGCGGCGCTGGTGCAAGGGCGCGACATCGGCGAATGGATGGCGCGATACGTCGCCATGTCCGTCTGGGTGCAGCCGCTGCTGCTCACCGATCTGGTGCTGCTGTGGCTGTTCGCGCGAGCCATCCGCCTGCTGCCGGTGCGCGGCGGACAAGCCGCCGTGCTCCTGCTGGCGGTCGTGTCCGCGCTGTTGCAGGCCGATTTCTGGCGCTTCATGGGCCTGGAGGACGGCGGCTGGAAACACGGCGCGCGCTTCGCCGTGCTGTCGGCGCTGACGGCGGGCGGCATGCTGCTCTATTTCGAGCTGCGCGCCGGAACCTTCTCGCCCGCGCTGTCCGAGGCCCGCCTGCAGGCCCTGACGGCGCGCATCCGGCCGCATTTCCTGTTCAACAGCCTCAACGCCGTCGTGTCCCTGATCCGTTCGGAACCGCGCCGCGCCGAGGTGGCGCTGGAGGAGCTGGCCGATCTTTTCCGCGCGCTGATGCGCGACCATCGCGACCTGGTGCCGCTGGCCGACGAGATCGCGCTGTGCCGGCAGTATCTCGATCTGGAAAAGCTGCGTCTCGGCGACCGGCTCAACGTCGTGTGGGAGATCGACAGCGTTCCCGCCGACGTCGATGTGCCGCCGCTGGTGTTGCAGCCCCTGCTGGAAAACGCGGTTTACCACGGCGTCGAGCCTTCCGGCGAGCCGGGCACGATACGCATCGGTTTCGCGCGCAAGGAGAACAAACTGCGCGTGTGGCTGGTCAATCCCCACGCGGGCGGCGGAGATTCCACCAAGGGCAATCACATGGCGTTGAACAACATCCGCGAGCGTCTCGCGCTGTATTACGATCTGGAAGCGCGCCTGGAAACCCGGGAAGAAAGCCTGCCCGACGGATCGCGCGAATACCATGTGTCGATTGTCCTGCCATGCGGGGGTCAGGGTTCAGGGGACAGATGACAGAGGACAGAGGACAGTAATATTTGCGGGCGCTCCGCGCCCGGTAACTGAACTGTCTTCTGTCCTCTGTCTTCTGTCTTCTGGAATTTACGATGAGTACCGTTCCAACATTGTCGGTGATGATTGTCGACGACGAAGCGCCCGCGCGCGCGCGGCTGCGCGACTTGCTGGCCGACGTCGCCGCCGAGGTGCCCAACGCCCTGATTGCCGAGGCGGCCAACGGGCGGCTCGCGGTCGAAGCGCTGAAGGAAATGGCGCCGGACGTGATGCTGGTGGACATCCGCATGCCGGAGATGGACGGCATCGAACTGGCGCGCCACGTCGCCAGGCTCGATAAACCGCCTTCCGTCGTCTTCGTCACGGCCTACGACAGCTACGCCGTGCAGGCTTTCGAGATCAACGCCATCGACTATCTGCTCAAGCCGGTCCGCGCCCAGCGCCTGGCGGCGGCGCTGCAAAAAGCCAGGCAGAGCCGCCCGGCCCCGTCGCAAGTGCTGGCGGAGCTGCAAAAAGGCGCGCGCACCCACCTTTCATGCCACGAACGCGGCCGTTTGCTGCTGATACCGGCGGTAGACATCCTCTACCTGAAGGCCGATCTCAAATACGTCACCGCGCGCACAGCGGCGCGGGAATACCTGCTCGACGAATCGCTGACGCATCTCGAACAGGAGTATTCGCAGCGTTTCATTCGCCTGCACCGCAGCGTGCTGGTCGCCCGGGACGCCATCGCCGGCTTCGAAAAAAGCGCCGGGGAAGATGCCGAAACCCAGTGGCAGGCGCTGTTGCGCGGGGTGCCGGACAAGCTCCCGGTCAGCCGCAGGCAATGGGCGCTGGTCAAATCGTATGCCAGGCAAGTCAGATGACAGAGGACAGAGGACAGAGGACAGTAATATTTGCGGGCGCGAAGCGCCCGGTAACTGAACTGTCTTCTGTCCTCTGTCCTCTGTCATCTGATTCCCGCGCCGGTATACTTGAGACTGTCTTTGAGACTTTCCACCCAGCCGTTTTGATAAACCGTTCATTTCCGGAGCCGTCATGGAGTCTTTACGCTTTGTTCTGCCGCAGTCTGAAATTCCAACCCATTGGTACAACGTGGCGGCCGATTTGCCCAATCCGCCGTCGCCGCCGCTCGGCCCGGACGGGAAGCCGGCGACGCTGGAACAGATGAGCGCCATTTTCCCGATGGCGATCCTTGAACAGGAAATGTCGGCCGAGCGCTGGATTCCGATTCCGCGGGAAGTGCGCGAGATCTATCGCCTGTGGCGGCCGTCGCCGCTGGTGCGCGCCGCGCGCCTGGAGGCGATGCTGGGCACGCCGGCGAAAATCTATTACAAACACGAAGGCGTCTCGCCCGCCGGTTCGCACAAGCCCAATACCGCCGTGCCGCAGGCGTTCTACAACCGGCAGGCCGGCATCCGGCGCATCGCCACCGAGACCGGCGCCGGGCAGTGGGGCTGCGCGCTGGCGCTGGCGGGGCAGATGTTCGGCGTCGAGGTGCGCGTTTACATGGTCAAGGTCAGTTACGAGCAGAAGCCCTATCGGCGCTCGATGATGCGCACCTGGGGCGCCGAGGTCTTCGCCAGCCCGTCGGCGCTGACCCAGACCGGCCGCGACGCGCTGGCCCGCGACGCGGATCATCCCGGCTCGCTCGGCCTGGCCATCTCGGAAGCCGTCGAGGAGGCCGCGTCGCGCGGCGACACCAATTACGCGCTCGGCTCGGTGCTCAACCACGTCATGCTGCACCAGACGATCATCGGCCAGGAAGCGAAGAAGCAGTTCGAGATGGCCGGAGACTGGCCCGACGTCGTCTTCGGGCCATGCGGCGGCGGTTCGTCGTTTGCCGGCATTGCCTTCCCCTTTTTCGCCGACAACGCGGCCGGTGGGCGCGGCGGCCGGCCGACGCGGCTGGTGGCGGTCGAGCCGACCTCGTGCCCGTCGCTGACGCAGGGCCAGTACGCCTATGACTTCGGCGATTCCTCCGGATTCACGCCGATGATGAAGATGTTCACGCTGGGACACGATTTCACGCCCCCCAGCATCCATGCCGGGGGGCTGCGCTACCACGGCGCTTCGCCGCTCGTCTCGCAGCTTCGCCACGAGGGATTGATCGAAGCGCTGGCGGTGCCGCAACTGGCCACCTTCGAGGCCGGCGTGGCGTTCGCCCGCGCCGAGGGCGTGGTGCCCGCGCCGGAATCGTGCCACGCGATCCGCGCCGTCATCGACGAGGCGCTGCGCTGCAAGCAGACCGGCGAGGCGTTGACGCTGCTGTTCAACCTGACCGGGCACGGACACTTCGACATGGCCGCCTACGACCGCTACTTCGCGGGCGATCTCGAGGATTTCGAGTATCCGCGGGAGTCGATCCGCGAATCGCTGCGGCATCTGCCCGATTTCGCTTGAGGCCGGGCGTTCCGATGCGCGTCTTCGTCTTCGTGCTGGTCTTCGCCAACCTGCTCTTTTTCGCCTGGACCCGCGGCTACCTGGGCAGCGGCGAAACCGACGCCTTGCGGGCCGGCGAGCCCTTGCGCGCCAGCCAGTTGCGCATCGTGTCGAACGACCAGCCGCCCGAGGGCGCGCGCGCGGAGAACACCTCGCCGCCGTCCGCAGAGTCGTTGGCAGAACCGCCAGCAGAGTCGTTGGCAGGATCGCCGCGCGGGGAAGTCTGCATCGCCTTGAGCGAAGTGCCGCAGCTTGAAGCGGACGCCCTCGAACGATTGTTCGCGGAGAAGCTGCCGGCCTTCCGGCTGTCGCGCGCGGCGATGCCGGGAAGCGTCAGCTACTGGGTGCATATCCCGCCGTTCAGGACGCGGCGCGAGGCCGAGAGCAAGGTGGGGGAGCTGAGGAGGCTCGGCGTCCGGGAATACTTCATCATGCAGGAAGGCGCCGACAGCTTCGCCATTTCGCTCGGGCTTTTCTCCACGCCAGGGGCCGCCGAGTCTACGCTCGCCGCCTTGAGGGAAAGAGGCGTCCGTTCGGCCCGGCTGGCCGAGCGTCCCCGCAACTCGGGTCTGGCGCAGATCGAGCTCGTCGGCCCCGAGTCGCAGGCCGGGGAAGCGCGCCAGGCGCTCGGCCAGGCGCTGCCGCAGGCCAAGCCCGGCGTGTGTGCCCGCGCGACGTCATGAGCCTGATCGTCGGACTGACCGGCGGCATCGGCAGCGGCAAGACGACGGTGGCCGGCTTCTTCGCCGAACTGGGAGCGGCGATCGTCGACACCGACGCCATCGCGCACGAACTGACCTCGGCGCGGGGCGCCGCCATGCCGGCGATCGCCGCGGCCTTCGGCGGCGCGGTATTGCGCCAGGACGGCAGCCTCGACCGCGCGCTCATGCGGCGCCTCTGTTTTTCCGATCCGGCCAAGCGCAAAAGCCTGGAAAGCATCCTGCATCCCATGATCCGCGGCGAAAGCGCGGCACGCTGCCGGCGCGCGGATCACGCGCCCTACGTGCTGCTCGTCGTGCCGCTGCTGATCGAGTCGGGCGCGTACCGCGAACACGTCGCCCGGATTCTCCTGGTCGATTGCGACGAAGCGCGGCAGATAGAGCGCGTCATGGCGCGCAGCGGGCTGAGCGAGAAAGAGGCGCGCGACATCATGGCCACGCAGGCGAGCCGGGCCGAACGCCTGGCCGCCGCGGACGACGTCCTGTCCAATAGCGGCGCGCCCGGCGAACTGCAAAGGGATATCCTGGCCCTGCACCGGCGCTACCTCGAACTGGCCCGGCGCGGCGACGCCTCCGGGCGGGCCTGAGAAACTGTTCGCGATCTTCTCTGGGAGCGCGGCAGGGCCATTGCACTCTGTGGCGTCGTTGGCATCGTGGTGATTTTCCTGGGGCGCGAGTCTCCGGCCCGCCTTGGCATTGGCGCACCTCGTAGGGCGGGAAAGCGCAGCGCCTCCCGCCGGTCGTTCTCTCCGGCGGCGTAGCCGCCGCTCATTGTATTCGACGGCCCTTGAATCATGCGGCGCGTTGCGCCGTGAAAAGGATCGGCGGGAGGCGCTGCGCTTTCCCGCCCTACCGAACCGTCGCTGTTTTCACGCACACAGGTCGACTTTACGTTCATGGAGAGCGTGCTCCCAGAGAAGATCGTGAACAGGTTCTGAGAAACTGTCTCAAAATGGCCGTCCGGCGGGAAACGTTCCGCCTCTGGCGCGCGCCGTCGTGGGGCGTTTTTTGAAGCAAGCCATTGAGATTTGTGCGTAAAAGCTTCAGAATATTCAGCATTTCACCCTGATCACCTTAGCGGCGGTAATGTGATTACCTACGAATATCCTTTCAACGAGCGCATCAGGGCGTTGCTGCGTCTGGAGGATCTGTTCGAGAAGGCCGCCTATTTCCTCGCGCAGCAAGGAGCGCGCGAACACCATGTGGTGTTGCTGTCGCTGTTCGAGATCCTCGAGGTGGCCGGCCGGGCCGACCTGAAAATGGATCTGATCCAGGAACTCGAACGTCAACGGCAGTCGCTCCTGGCCTTCCGCAACAATCCCGAGATATCGGAAGAGGCGCTTTCCGGAGCGCTTTACGAAATCGAGCAGTCGTCCACCGCGCTGCTGGCGATGACCGGAAAGATCGGGCAATACCTGCGCGAGAACGAATGGCTGATGGCGATCAAGAGCCGGGCGGTCATTCCCGGCGGCGTCTGCGAGTTCGATCTGCCGTCCTACCATTATTGGCTGCACCAGGAGGTCGCCGTCCGCCAGCAGGCGCTGCGGGAATGGTTCCAGCCGCTGACTCCGCTGCGCGACGGCCTGGCGATCGTGCTGCGCCTGTTGCGCGCCAGCGGCACGCCGGAACGCCAGCTCGCCAGCGGCGGTTATTTCAAGCTGTCGCTGGGCGGCAGCGGCGCGTCGCAGATGGTGGGCGTCTCGCTCGAACCGCAGTGGCCGTTCATTCCGGAAATCAGCGCCAACAAATTCACCCTGAACATCCGCTTCATCCGCCAGGA
>JAISQQ010000272.1 GCA_031274075.1 Accumulibacter sp. | reverse complement strand
CACCTGATCCCTGATCACCTGACAACCTGATCATCCGCCATCGGATGGAATCTCGTTTCCGAAAATCAGCCAGCCGAAGGCGATGCCGAGCATATCGGCGACGCCGCCGATGGTCAGGTTGAGGCGTTTGTAGTCTTGGTTGAGCTGTTCGAGGAAGGCAGCGGGGTCTTCGCCTTTGGCGATTTGCCGTTCCAGCGCCCGGCCGTCCCGGCGCACCCGTTCCAGGCCTTCGCTGCCGCCGCGATGCAGCGTCGTGGTGTCGTTTACGGTCTGCATCAGCCGGGCCATCATGGCGAAGGAGGCGGTGGCGACGCAGGCGCGCCGCGCCATCGTCTGGCGGAAAACCGGCAGGGCGTCCTCGAACAGCGAGGGGTAGGCGTCGACCGCTTCGCGCACGATGCCGCCGCCGTGAAACTGGCGGCGGGCGCGTTCTCCGTGCGTATCCCGCTCCCCGGCGGCGCTGAAGAAGGCCCGCGAAACGGCGGACAGCGATTTCCGCAGCGCGCTTTCGCCGCGTTTGCCACTTCCGCCACTTTCACCACTTCCGCCACTTTCACCACTTCCGCCGCATTCGCCACTTCCGCCGCATTCGCCATTTCCGCCGCCTCCGCCATTTCCGCCGCCTCCGCCGCATTTTCCACACTCACCGCATTTGTCACTTCCGCCGCTTCCGCCGCATCCACCGCATCCGCCGCATCCGCCACATTTTCCACATCCACCAGCGTGATGGCGGGCGATCAGCAGCATGCCGCTGAGGAAGACGTAGCCTTTGTGCGTGTTCGTCCCAAGCTCGGCATACAGCCGGCGCTCGGCCTGGAGGGCGATCTCTTGCTGGCGAGGGAAGGCTTCCCCGGCGCGCAGGGAGGCGGCGATCTCTTCCAGGTAGCGCGCGACGATGCCGACCGATCGCTCCATGAGCGGAAACGACAAATCCGGATGCGAGCCGTTGTCGATCAAGTCGACGAGGCCCGGCTTGGGCGTCAGCCGAAGCTCCATCATGGCCCCCGCCGCCAGCGCGGCGGCCAGGCTTTCAAGTTCGCAAGGCCAGGAAGGGGGCAAGGAGTTCATGCGTCCTGGCGATGACTTCGTCGTAGCCGTGGCGCTTTGCGCGCATGCAGTCGACCGCCCGCCGCTCGCAAACCAGGCAGGATCGCGCCGCCAGCCCGAGCGACGCCCGGTCGATCTGCGCGCCGGTGGGCGTGTAGACGTCGAGATCGATCAGCCGCGACGACGGATGCCCGCTTTCGAGTTCGACGCAGCGCCGCTTGACGGCGCGCGGGTCGCCGTCCAGCCCGAGGATGAGGCAAGGCCCCAGGGCGTCGAACGACGACGCGAGCCGGACCGCGGCCGGAAACTCCGCCTCGACCCGGCGGGCCACCCACGAAAAGAACGCCTCCGCGCCCGGAGGCGTCTTTTCCCTTCCCGGGATGTTGAGTGACACGAACAGCGTCGCCGCGTGTCCCGCGCCCAAGGCCCGGACCAGGGCCTCATGCCGTCCGTCCCTCGCCGCCAGCAGATCGATCACGGTAAATCACGATCAATCGCGGATCGTCCTGACCGTATCGATGATGGTGCCGTCCAGGTATTCGATCAATCCGACCACCTTGTCGGTGAACTCTACCGGCTTCGGAGCGCCGGTCACCGCGTAGATCTCGTCGCGCAGTTGGCGGATGTCCTTGACCGGCACGCGGCGGCGGATGAGTTCGGCCTTGAGCGCCGGCAGATGATCGTTGACCGCGATGCCGCGTTCGGTGACCACCACCCCGACCGTTTCGCCCGGCGTGGTGATCGTCGTCACTTCGTCGCGCACCATCGGCAGGCGTCCGCGGATCGAGGGGCAGACGATGATCGACACCTTCGCGCCGTTGGCCACGTCGCAGTGTCCGCCGGTGTTGTGCAACAGCAGGCCGGAAGACTCGGTGTTGACATTGACGTTGAAGTTCACGTCGATCTCGGTCGCGCTGAGGATGGCGCAATCGAGCCGGTTGACCACCGCGCCCATGTTGAACGGGTTGGCGTAGAGGCCAGCCGACATTTCCTGGTGCTTGCGGTTGCGTCCGATCGACTCGACCGCCTTGAGGTCGAAGCACTGCACGTCGAACAGCCCCTCGAAAAGCCCTTCGTCGAGCATGTCGACGAAAAAGCCGGTGATGCCGCCGCAGCCAAAGCTGCCCTTGATCTTGCGCGCGCGCATCATGTCGCGGACGTGTCCGGCGACGGCCAGCGAGATGCCGCCGGTTCCCGTCTGGAACGAGAAGCCGTTCTTCAGGTAGCCCGAGGCGTCGATCACCGTCGCGGCGTACTTGGCGATCTGCAGGCCCATCGGGTCCTTGGTCAGCTTGGTCGTCGAGGAGACGATCTTCTTCGGATCGCCCAGCGAATCGACCGTGGCCACGATATCGACGATGTTCTGCGCGACGCTGATCGGCAGCGCCGGGAAGGGCACCAGGTTGTCGGTCACGGCGACGACCTTGCGCGCGTACTGGGCGTCGACCAGGGCGTAGCCCAGGCTGCCGCAGGCCGACGGCCCGTAGAAACCGTTGAAGTTGCCGTATTCGTCGCAGTACGGCGCCGCCAGGAAGGCCACGTCGATGGGCACTTCGCCCGAAATCACCGAGCGCGCGCGTCCGCCGTGGGAGCGCACGACGATCGGGCACTCGAGTTCGCCCCTGGAAATCTGCTCGCCGATGGGACCATTGACGCCGCATTCGAGCGCCGTGATCACGCCCTTGCGGATATAGGGAATCAACTCGGCATGCACGATATGCACCGAACTCGAGGCGATCTTGATATCGCGGAGGCCGAGCGCGTCGATTTCCTTGACCAGATCGTTCAGCAGGCGGTCGCCGTTGCGCAGGTGATGGTGCGTCGAGATGGTCATGCCGTCCTTCAGGCCGGAGGCGACGATCGCCTCGCGCAGGCTTCCGACCACCTTGCCGGCGCCGCTGTAATTGCGCTTGAGCACGCGCGAGGCGCGCTGGAAATGGAAGGTTTCCGGCTTGATCGAATGCGGATCCGTGTAGGGGATATAGGATTTTCCATTGAAGGTTTCGGGAATTTCGCGTCCCAGACTGTTCTTAGCCATTGAGAATCTCCTCATCAACCGGGGTATCGACCAGGCCTTGCGCGTAGGCGATGCGCAAGGTGCCGATGGCGCGCTTGACGATCGGCGCGTCGACCATCTTGCCCCTGAGCGAAATGACGCCGGTTCCCATTTCCTGTGCCTGTTTGATTGCCTCGACCACTTCCTGGGCGTAATCGATTTCTTCCTGCTTCGGCGCGAACACTTCGTGGATGATGTCGATCTGGCGCGGATTGACCAGGCATTTGCCGGTATAGCCGAGCCTTTTCACGAGTTCGGTTTCCTTGCGCAGCGCCTCCATGTCGTTGATGTCGGAGAAAATCGAATCGATCGCCTGCAGGCCGGCCGCCTTGGCCGCCATGACCACCATCATGCGCGGGTGGATCAAGTCCTCGCCGGCGTTGGTGCGGGCGATGCCCATGCTGGCGGTATAGTCCTCGGCGCCGAAGGCGAGGCCGAAAATACGTTTCGTGGACGTCGCGATGGCATAGGCGTTGAGCACGCTCTTGACCGTCTCGATCGACGGCAGGATACCGAAATGCCCCGCTTCCAGGCCATTCGCGCTTTCGTATTTGCCCAGTTCGGCGTCGAGTTCCAGAGCCATCTCGGCCGTTTCGCACATCGGGAAACGGATGGCGTCCGGCATCTGCGGCAGGATCGCCTTCAAGTCGTCGCGCCCCCATTTGGTATAGAGCGGATTGATCCGCACCAGCACCTCCTTGTCGCGCTCCTTCCAGCTTTCCAGAAAACGGCGCACCAGATTGCGCGCCGCGTCCTTCTCGGCATGATTGACCGCGTCCTCGAGGTCGATGATGACCGAATCGCACTTGAACAAGGGCACGTTTTGCAGCATGGACGGCATGTTGCCCGGAACGAAAAGCAAGGTCCGGCGCAGTTGGGAATCTGCCATGTCTTTCACTCCTCCAAAGATGAAATTCCTAGGCCGCGCTGGCGCGCTGCAAGGCGGTCTCGATGCGCGCCTCGATGGCGTAGTCGAGCGCGCCGCGATCGGTGATGCGGATGAAGCCCGCGGTCACGCCGTTCTTGGCCAGCACCTGATCGGCCTTGAGCTTGATCAGATGGCCGAACTGCTTGATGAC
>JAISQQ010000197.1 GCA_031274075.1 Accumulibacter sp. | reverse complement strand
GCGCTTCGCTTTCCCGCCCTACCGAACCGTCGCTGTTTTCACGCCCACAGGTCGACTTTACGTTCATGGAGAGCGTGCGATAGCCCCTGGGGAGCGCGGAGCGCCGCCTGCTTGATCGCCCCCGCGCCGAAGACTATCAGCGTCGGCTGCGCCGCCGGAAGGATGGACCGGCGGATTGGCATCCGCCCTGCCAAACCCTGCCCCGTTTTATGGCGCGACGCCAAGCGGATAGACAAACACATTCCTGTCTTTTCCACAATCCTCCCGCCGGGGTGGAAATCGGCGCGGCAGCCCAGGCCCGCGAAGCCCGGGGCTTCGAATATCGGGCTTCTTCTTCAGTGCAAGCGGCGCCGCTTTCCCTGGCTCCCGGCTACTTGAGATACTGCTTGAAGAAACTGTCCAGCTTCTTGAGCGACTGCCCCATATATTCCGGCCTGTCGTAAAGATCGACATGCGACGCTCCGGGGACGACGAAGAGTTCCTTGGGTTCCGCCGCCTTGCCGTAGGCGTCTTCGCTGAAGTAAGCCGATACGGCGCGTTCGCCGACGATGAACAGGAGAGGACGGGGGGATATGGTTTCGATCTGCGCGAAGGGGAAGAAGTTCATCATCGGCGCAATGCTTGCGAAAGAGTAATTAGTGGCGGTGTTGGGGTGTCCTCCCCTCGGGGTGCGGTAATAGTCGAAAAATTCGCGGGTATTCTCCGTATCGTTCGGACTCAATTTCTCGGGGACGCCGAGCGTGTCCCGGCGAGCCGCTCCGGCGAATTCCCGGGTGCGCTGTTCGCCGATGTCATCGAGGATCTTCATTCGCTGTTCATAGCTGATGCTGTCCCCGAGCGCCTGCCTGCGGGCACGCCCCAGGTCGTACATGCTGACGGTCGCCACGGCCTTGATCCGGTGGTCGATCGCGGCGGCGCTGACGGAATAACCGCCGCCGCCGCAGATGCCGAGCACGCCGATGCGCTTGGCATCGACCAGCGGATGATTGCTCAGGAAGTCTACCGCCGCGCTGAAGTCCTCCACACGTATCTCCGGAACCTCTATATTGCGCGGCATGCCGCCGCTATCGCCCCAGAACGAGGCGTCAAAGGCGAGCGCGACGTAGCCCATTTCCGCCAGCTTCTGGGCGTGCAAACCCGATGTCTGCTCCTTGACTCCGGTGAACGTATGCCCGACGACGATAGCCTCGTGTTTTTTGGACTTGTCGATGTCTTTTGGCATGTACAGGTCGCCGGCCACATCGATGGATATCCGGTTCTTGAACGTAACCCTTTCCACCGTCACCTTGTCGCCGGGCGCGGGAGGCACCGCGGCCAAGGCCGGTGGAACCGCGCCGAGGCCCAGAATCGAGACGAACAAACCCGTCAATATATTGAATTGCATGTAATTCTCCTTGCGTTGGTTGGGGTAATCATTTGCTTGGGATAATCATTTTCCGGCGGCGGCTGGCCTGCTTTTCAGCACGATCTCCAGCAGGCGGCCCGCCCTTTCCGCTTCATCCTGGCCGACCTTGCCGCCGAGCACGGATACGAACTGCCGCATCTGCGCCTCGCTCAGGCCGGTGTTCATGCTGACGTTCAGGTGCGAGCGCAGTTGCGCCTCGGCCGGCAGGGCGGCCAGCGCCGCGACCGTCGCCAGTTCCCGCTCCTGGAAGCCGAGGATGTCGCGCCCGAAAATGTCGCCGAAGAGATGTTCCTTCAGAAAACGGTCGATGACGGGAGCAAAGTCGTAAACAGGCCCGCTGACCGGCCTGCCGACAAGCCCGGTCTGGATCGCCGTGCCGAGTTCGCGGACGGTCTTGTCGGCGGGCAGCGGGCTCGCGTCCTTGCCGATCTCGTCCTCGATGCCCTTCTTCGCCCGTTCATCGAGCACGGCGATGAACGTGTTCAGGCCGCTCAGGCTGCGCGGAAAGCCGGTGTAGGCGTACATCTGCACGAGCACCTCCTTGATCTCGTTGACCGTCATGCCGGCGTCGAGTCCTTCGTTCAGCGCCGTTTTCAGCCGCTCCAGGTCGCCTTTGGCGGTGAACGCGGCGATGGGAACGATCGCCTGCTGTCTGGCGTTCAAGCTTTGCTTATTCATCGTCTGCGCCTCCGATAATCCGGCGAAACCCAGGATCATGAAGCCGATTCCCGCCAGGATCGAGTTGATGGTTTTATTCATTGCGGATTCCTTTGCTTGTCTCTTTGTTTCTATCTGTTGGGCCAAGGCCCGGCTTGGCGCGTCATTGGCCGTTGTATTGCTCGTCGCTGACCTTTTCCATCCAGGTCGAGCTTTTGCCGTCAACGATCTTCGCCAGCGCGATGTGCGTCATCGACGCGTCCGGCGCGGCGCCGTGCCAGTGCTTGACGCCGGCCGGGAACCAGACCACATCGCCCTGCCTGATCTCCAGCAGAGGCCCGCCCCATTGCCGCACACGGCCCGAACCGGCGGTGACGATCAGCATCTGGCCTTCCGGGTGGGTATGCCAGGCGGTTCTGGCGCCCGGCGCGAAGCTGACGTAGCCGCCGGAAATGCTCAAGGGATCGTTGGCGGGAAACAGCCGGTCGACGCTTACGTCCCCGGTGAAATTGGCCTCGGCCCCCTTGGACGGCGGCGCCATACCGCCGCGCACGATGTGGATCGTCGCCCCGGCGTCCTGCCCCGCCGCCTGGGCCGCGTCCGCCAGCGCAAACACGCCTGTAATCAACACAGAAGACAACACAGCAGAGAGTCGTATTTTCATGGCCTTTTCCTTATCCTTTCAAAGTGGAAATATGATGCTTGAGTCGTGCGCGCCGGGTCGTCGCCATCACTTCGGCATATGTTTTTCCCAGAAGCGGACGGCGTATTCAATCCACCCTTCCGCGTCTGTACCGACGCCCAGCCCGAATCCGTGGCCGGCATGGGCAAACTTGTGGTATTCGACGTCGATCCCGGCCTTCCGCATGGCGTGAACACGCTTCTCGACCGTCGTCACATCAACGATGGGGTCATTCGCGCTTACCACGACAAAAGTCGGAGGGTCGTTTTCAGAAAATCCGGAATGTCCGGTATAGGCCATGACGATGACGGCAGGCTGGGGAAGCGCGTCGCCGCCAAAGGCCACGACACCCTGCGCCGCCACGTCGGCAACCATCCTGGCCCCGGCCGAGCTTCCCCATAAGGAATAGCCCTTGGCGCCGACTTCCAGGCTCTCCGCGTTGCTGAAAATGTACGCCAGCGCGGAGGCCAGATCGCTGGCGGCGGTATGGCCTCCGCGCCCGACGCGATATCTGAGAACGAAAGCATTGAATCCCTTTCTGCTCAATTCCAGGGCATGGGGAAAGCCTTCATGGACGGAACCCACATAGGAAAACCCGCCGCCGGGACAGATGACGGCAAAGGGTGCGCCCGGTTTCCCTCGGAAGAAGAACAGCCCGGTCGAATTCCTGGAGAGATCGTCCCGCTTTTGCGGGCCGGTATAAAAATCGTAAAAGATCGTTTTACCGTCACTGGCCTCGTCGACCAGGTGATTGATCGCGGCCAGCACGGTCTCCGTGTCTACATGTCCGTGATACGGCAACAGCGACTGAATCCGGCTCAATGGCAAGTGTTCTCTGGAAACGTCGTCATCCCTGGGCAGCAGATGATGCCCGAAGCCCTTGAAGGC
>JAISQQ010000089.1 GCA_031274075.1 Accumulibacter sp. | reverse complement strand
GAGACCTCCTCGTCGATCATCGTGCTGGCCCCGATCCTGGTGCCGGTGGCGATCAAGTTCGGGGTCGACCCGGTGCATTTCGGGATCATCATGGTGGTGAACCTCGCCTGCGGGATGATTACCCCGCCCTTCGGGGTCAACCTCTTCGCCGCCTGCACGGTGGCCAAGATTTCGGTCGACGAGATCGTCCGCGAACTCATCCCCTTCGTGCTCACCGTGCTCACCTGCCTGTTGTGCATCACCTACGTTCCGCAAATTTCCCTTTACCTCCGCGATCTGCTTTACAGGTAGCGGGTAGCAAAATCCTTGTCACCCAATGGAAAGTCAAATCACATGAATACAACTGTCGGAAAACCGGTCGGCGTCATTGGCCTGGGCGCGATGGGCATGGGCGTCGCCCTGTCGCTGCTGCGCGAAGGCTTCGAGGTCCACGCCTGCGACCTGCGGCCCGAAGCGGTGCAGAAGGTGGTCGACGCCGGCGGAATCCGCGCCGAGTCGCCGGCCGTCCTGGCGCCGCGGGTCGAGGTGCTGATCACCGTGGTGGTCAATGCCGAGCAGACGGAAAGCGTCCTCTTCGGCGAGCAGGGCGCCGTGCCGCGCCTGTGCCCCGGTTCGGTGGTCATCGCCAGCGCCACCGTCTCGCCCGAGTTCGCCAGGGCGCTCGGCAAGCGCCTGGCCGACGCCGGCGTGCTGATGATCGACGGGCCGATTTCCGGCGGCGCCGCCAAGGCGCTGGCCGGCGAGATGACAGTGATGTCGTCCGGCGCGCCGGAAGCCTACGCCAAGTGCGAGGACGTGCTCGAAGCGATCGCCGGCAAGGTCTACCGCCTTGGCGGCGAAGCGGGGCCGGGGTCGGTGATGAAAATGGTCAACCAGTTGTTGACCGGCGTGCATATCGCCGCGGCGGGCGAGGCGATGGCGCTGGCGATCCGCGCCGGCGCCGATCCCGGACAGGTCTATGAAGTGATCACTCACAGCGCGGGCAACTCGTGGATGTTCGAGAATCGCGTGCCGCACATCCTGGCCGCCGACTACACGCCGCTGTCGGCGGTGAATATCTTCGTCAAGGACCTGGGCATCGTCCTCGATTACGCCAAACGGGCCGTCTTCCCCTTGCCCCTGTCCGCCGCCGCGCACCAGATGTACCTGTCGGCTTCGGCGGCCGGACACGGCGGCGAGGACGACTCGGCGGTGATCAAGGTCTTCCCCGGAATCAAGCTGCCGGAAGCAAAAAAATAGCCTGGGGCAAGGACGAGCGCGGCGTGCGCCGTAATGCTGTTTCGTCCGGCCAGGCGGGACGTGGATTGAAAGAAACAAGACCGAATCTGAAAAGGAGCAAGCAATGAGCGTTTTGTTGGGCTGCATCGCCGACGACTTTACCGGCGGCACCGACCTGGCCGGCATGCTGGTGAAGGCCGGCATGCGCACGGTGCAAATGATCGGAGTTCCCGGGGAGCCGGCCGGCGACGACATCGACGCCGTGGTGATCGCGCTCAAATCGCGCACCAGCCCGGTCGAGGAGGCCATCGGCGAATCGCTGGCCGCCCTGCGCTGGCTGCAACACGCCGGCTGCCGCCAGTTCTACTTCAAATACTGCTCGACCTTCGATTCCACGCCCCAGGGCAACATCGGCCCGGTGGCCGAAGCCCTGATGCAAGCGCTCGCCAGCGACTTCACCATCGCCTGCCCGGCCTTTCCGGTGAACGGGCGCACCATCTACAAGGGCCACCTCTTCGTCGGCGACATCCTCCTTTCCGATTCCGGCATGCGCCATCATCCGCTGACCCCGATGACCGACGCCAACCTGGTCAAGGTGCTGCAGGCGCAGATCAAGGGCAAGGCCGGGCTGGTCGACTACGCCGTGGTCAGCCAGGGCGCCGGCGCCATCCGCGCGCGTTTCGCCAGCCTCAAGGCCGAGGGCTGCAACTTCGCCGTCCCCGACGCGCTGACCAACGACGACCTGATGGCCATCGGCGCCGCCTGCGCCGACCTGCCGCTGGTCACCGCCGGCTCCGGCGTCGCGCTGGGCCTGCCGCAGAACTTCCGCCGGGCCGGGCTGCTCCCCGAAAACCAGGTCGCCGACGCCCTGCCGCCGGGCGGCGGCCTGCGCGCGGTCATCGCCGGCAGTTGCTCGATCGCCACGCAAGGGCAGGTGGCCGCGATGCGCGACCGGCACCCCGCCTTCGACATCGATCCTTTCGCGCTCGCGCGCGGCGAGGACGTCGCGGCGAAAGCGCTGGCCTGGGCCAAGGGCCGGATCGAGAATGAGCCGGTGCTGTTCTACGCCACCGCCGCGCCGGACGCGGTCAAGGCCGTGCAGGCCCAGCTCGGCACGGAGAAGGCGGGCCGTCTGGTGGAAGACGCGCTGGCCGCCATCGCCAAGGGAATCGTTGCCCTGGGCGTCGGACAACTGATCGTCGCCGGCGGCGAGACCGCCGGCGCGGTGGTCAAGGCGCTCGGCGTATCCGGCCTGCGCATCGGCCCGGAAATCGATCCGGGCGTGCCCTGGACCACGGCGATCACCGGGAATGCCGGCGAGAAACCGATCGCCCTGGCGCTCAAATCCGGCAACTTCGGCGCCCCGGACTTCTTTCTCAAGGCATGGAGCAAGCTCGCGTCATGACCCCCTCGATCGTCTCCGAAGAAACCCGCGAACGCGACAAGATCGCCCGCCTGTCGCGCTCCCTCTACGAACGCGGCCTGAGCGCCGGCAGCAGCGGCAACATCAGTGTCCGCCTGTCCGACTCCGACGGCTGGCTGCTCACGCCGACCAACTCCTGCCTCGGCGAACTCGATCCGGCGCGCATCTCGAAGCTCGACTGGCAGGGCAAGGTGCTGGCCGGCGATCCGCCGTCGAAGGAAGCCTTCCTGCATCGCTCGCTGTACGAGGCGCGGCCAAAGGCCGGGGCCATCGTACACCTGCACTCGACGCATGCCGCCGCCGTCTCGTGCCTGCGCGGCCTCGATCCCGCCGACTGCGTCCCGCCGCTGACGCCGTATTTCGTCATGAAAATCGGCCGCCTGCCGCTGGTGCCTTACCACCGTCCCGGCGACCCGGCGCTGGGCGAGGCGATCCGGGGGCTGGCCGGTCGACACAGCGCCGTGCTGCTGGCCAATCACGGGCCGGTGGTCTCCGGCTCAAATCTGGAGGGTGCGATCTACGCTGCCGAGGAACTGGAGGAAACCGCCCGGATTTTCCTCCTGCTGCGCGGTGCGCCGGTCAACTCTCTCACCGCCGCGCAGATCGAGGAACTCAAGCTTGTCTTCAAACTGGATCTCTGAGAAGCTGTTTTAAAAAAATTGTTACGAGAAATGCATAGATCCCAAAAACCTCAATTCAAGCCCTGGGTGAAGGTAGGGCGGTTTCTCCGAAACCGCCGCCCCCCGGCGCGCGCGGCGAGCGCGCCCTACCCCGGATGATCCAACTGCTTCTCAAATGTCTTTCTAATTCCCAAAACAGCTTCTAAGGTCGAATTACTGATCCCTGACATCTGATACCTGATCCCTGACACGTAGGGCGGGAAAGCGCAGCGCCTCCCGCCGATCCACCTCACGGCGCAACGCGCCGCACGATTCAAAGGCCGGGGAATAATAGAGGCGGCTGCGCCGCCGGAGAGAACGACCGGCGGGAGGCGCTGCGCTTTCCCGCCCTACGGGGTGCGCCAACGGTTTGGCGCAAACTCCCATGCGGGCTAGAGACCGGCGCCCCAGGAAAATCACCACGATGCCAACGACGCCACCCAGTGCGATGGTCATGTTCTGTCCTCTGCCAAACGAGACGCGCCGCCCGATCCGCCGTATAGTTGATATTTTTTCTCTCACCCCCGCGCCCATGAAAAACTCTTCCAGCAGAGCGCCCCCCTCGCCTACGCTGGCGGCCTGTTCCGCGTCCGGTTCGGGTCCGGTCTTCAAGGTGCTCGGCGCGATCAGTTTCTCGCATTTTCTCAACGACACCATCCAGTCCTTGATCCTGGCGAGTTATCCGCTGTTCAAGGCGTCGCTCGACCTCTCCTTCGCCCAGATCGGGCTGATCACGCTGGCTTTCCAGTGCACGTCGTCATTGCTGCAGCCGCTCGTCGGCTAT
>JAISQQ010000060.1 GCA_031274075.1 Accumulibacter sp. | reverse complement strand
TCCAATTTGCCGCTGGAACTCAAAGTGAAACAGGCGTACCAGTTGCGGCAGGCGCAGCAGCAGGGGGCGATGAACAGCCTGATAGAACCGGATCTGGCGGAGGAATTCGCGGCAACGTTCCGTCTGGATTCGCTCGACAAAATAGAGGCTGACCTGATTCGGGAACAGAAACTTTCGGGGAATTCCCTGTACGAAGCGATTTACCAGAAGCTCGTTAAAGTCGATGACAACATCCGTTTCCCGGATCAGGCGGGAGGATGTTTTGTGAAAGGGACGCTGGTTCATACCAGGGAGGGTCTGAAGCCGATTGAAGAAATCAAGGTTGGCGACTATGTACTTTCCAGTCCAGAAGATGGTTCAGGCAAGCCTGAATACAAGCGAGTGCTTAATACCTTCGTGCATAAAAACAAGACAGTCAGGTACATAAGTAGCGATGATCATTATATCGAGAGGTATGGATATTATGAGGGTGTTGATCGTCCACAAGTAAAAGTTAGGATTGCCCCGTCTTTTGTGGCGACGAGGAATCATCCATTCTGGGTAGAACGGGTCGGTTGGACGCGCGCTGATGTCCTCCGTGATGGCGATTTATTACGTCTGGTGGATGGTGGTTTTACGGAAATCTATAAACAATTACCGGTATATCGTACTGACGATGCCGGTGTCGGCTGGGTACAAAGTCATCCATATCCATCACTATATCCTGCTCCCGGGAATATTCATGATTATGAGAATAATCGGATACCCTCCCATACATACAAAGAGTATGACGAGGATATGATAGAAGAAAATCATCTGGAGGTGACGGTCTACAACATTGAAGTGGAGGATTTCCATACTTACTATGTTGGAGAGATAGGCGTATGGGTTCATAACGCCGATTGCTCTGGTGTGGGTGAGGGAAGCTCGCACAGGCTGGGGTGAATGAAATGAACCCCGGCAAAAAGCCGGTTCAACTGCCCATCGTTGGGGTTCGCTGCGTTCGCCCCAAGCTATACCTGCTCCGAAATATCCGGATAACATCATTCGGGATGCCGGATCGATTACCGGGCGCTTTGCGCCCGCAAACATCACTGATCCCTGACATCCGATCCCTGATCCCTGATTGGCTTGAGCATCACCAGTTTCAAATGCTCGTGTTCGTCGGGCCGCAGGGTGGCTTGCTGGTAGAGGATTTCTCCGCGCGCTGGGTGCAGGAAACGGCGTTCGCCGCCCTGGCGTTCGAGAACGTCGTGCTGTTTCCAGAAGCGGGCAAAGTCGGCGCTCGCCGCCGCGAGTTCTTCGACCTGGCGGATCAGCGCCGGGTCGTCGAGGCTGTTGCGGCAGTCGGCGCGGAATTCGGCGGTGATGCGGCGGGCGCGTACTTCCCAGTCGACCAGGAGGGAACGTGCCCGTGCTTCGAGGAAAACGAAGGAGAGCAGGTTCGGCGGCGTTTCGCCGCGCTCGCGCGGGACGTCGAGCCAACCGGTGAACAGCCCGGCGGCGGCGCTGTTCCAGCCGAGCATGTCCCAGTAGCGCCCCATCAGGTAGGCGGGGATGGCGAGCTCGGCCAGGAGTTCGATCAACAGCGGCGGCACGTCGTCGCTCTCGGACGGGCCGAGCGCGGCCAGCGGATCGCGGCGGCCGGCGATTTCGAACAGGTAGGCGCGTTCGCTGCGCGTCAGGCGCAGCTTGCCGGCCAGGCGGTCGAGCGCGTCCGCCGAGACGTTGACCTCGCGTCCCTGTTCGATCCAGGTATACCAGGTCGTGCTGATGCCGACGATCTGGGCCGTTTCCTCGCGCCGCAAGCCGGCGGTGCGCCGCCGGACGCCCGTGGGAAAGCCGAAATCCGCCGCTTGGCTGCGATTGCGGATGGCCTGCAAAAAAGCCGCGAGTTCCTTGCGGCGCGCGCTGCCTGCTTCGTTTTTCATTGTCAGATTCCAGATGTCAGGGATCAGGGATCAGATCAATTACCGGGCGCTCCGCGCCCGCAAGAATTACTGATACCTGATACCTGATCCCTGATCCCTGATCCCTGTTACTCCCGATACCAGTATAAATAATCGTCTTGTCAGGGTATAGCGGCCTCGTTAAGATCGCGTCCATTCACCGCCTTTCCCGGCGGCGTTTTTGCGAGGAGAGCCTGGATGGCTGGCAAGACCCTTTACGACAAGCTGTGGGACGCCCATGTGGTTCGCCAGGAGGCGGACGGCACCTGTCTCATCTACATCGACCGCCACCTGGTGCACGAGGTGACCAGCGCGCAGGCCTTCGAGGGCTTGCGCCTCGCCGGACGGCGCGCGTGGCGCAGCGACACGGTGGTGGCGGTGGCCGATCACAACACGCCGACCGATCACTGGGAGCGGGGCATCGAGGACCCGGTGGCGCGCCTGCAGGTCGAGACGCTCGACGCCAACATCAAGGAATTCGGCGCGCAGGTCTATTTTCCGTTCAGGCACGCCAACCAGGGCATCATCCACGTCATCGCGCCGGAGCACGGCGCCACGCTGCCGGGCATGACGGTGGTGTGCGGCGACAGCCACACGGCGACGCACGGCGCGTTCGCCGCGCTGCCGCATGGCATCGGCACCTCCGAGGTCGAGCACGTGCTGGCCACGCAGACGCTGGTGCAGAAGAAGTCGAAAGCGATGCTGATCCAGGTCGACGGCCGGCTCGGTCCGGGCGTCGCCGCCAAGGATCTGGCGCTGGCGGTCATCGGGCGCATCGGCACCGCCGGCGGCACGGGCTACTGTATCGAGTTCGCCGGCACGGCCATCGAGGCCCTGTCGATGGAGGGGCGCATGACGCTGTGCAACCTGGCCATCGAAGGCGGCGCGCGCGCCGGGCTGGTGGCGGTCGACGCCGTCACCCTCGGTTATCTCGAAGGCCGGCCGTTCGCGCCGAAGGGCGAGGACTGGACGAAGGCCGTCGCTTACTGGAAGACCCTGCGTTCCGACGCCGACGCGGTGTTCGACCAGCGGGTCGAACTCGACGCCAGCGAGATCGCGCCGCAGGTGACCTGGGGCACCTCGCCCGAACAGGAGACCGCGATCGACGGCAAGGTGCCGGACCCGGCGCGGGAGAGCGATCCGGTGCGCCGCGCCGGCATCGAGCGGGCGTTGAAATACATGGGACTCGAAGCCGGCATGCCGATCACCGACATTCGCGTCGACAAGGTTTTCATCGGTTCTTGCACCAACTCGCGCATCGAGGATCTGCGCGCCGCCGCCGCCGTCGCCAAGGGCCGGAAGATCGCCGCCAACGTCAAGCTGGCGCTGGTCGTGCCGGGGTCCGGCGTCATCAAGCGCCAGGCCGAGGCCGAGGGGCTCGACGAGATCTTCACCGCCGCCGGCTTCGAGTGGCGCGAGCCGGGCTGCTCGATGTGCCTGGCGATGAACGCCGACCGGCTGTCGCCGGGCGAGCGCTGTGCTTCGACCTCCAACCGCAACTTCGAGGGCCGCCAGGGATTCGGCGGACGCACGCACCTGGTCAGTCCCGCGATGGCCGCCGCCGCCGCCGTCGCCGGCCATTTCGTCGACGTCCGCCCGGCCTGAAAAGGAGAACACCGCATGAAAGCCTTCACCCGAATCAAGGGCCTCGTCTGCCCGCTGGACCGCGCCAACGTCGATACCGACGCGATCATCCCCAAGCAGTTCCTGAAATCGATCAAGCGCAGCGGTTTTGGCCCCTACCTGTTCGACGAATGGCGCTACCTGGACCACGGCGAACCGGACATGGACTGCACCCACCGTCCGAAGAACGCGGACTTCGTGCTCAACCAGGCGCGCTACCAGGGCGCCCAAATCCTGCTCGCGCGCGACAATTTCGGCTGCGGATCGAGCCGCGAGCACGCGCCGTGGGCGATCGACGATTATGGCTTCCGCGCGATCATCGCGCCGTCGTTCGCCGACATTTTTTTCGCCAACACCTACAAGAACGGCTTGCTGCCGATCGTCGCTCCCACGCAGGCCGTCGACCGCCTGTTCGAGGAATGCGCGGCGAGCGCGGGCTACACGCTGGACGTCGACCTGGAGGCGCAGACGGTGACTTCTCCGACCGGCTTCTCCTTCGCCTTCGACATCACGCCGCACCGCAAGCACTGCCTGCTCAACGGCCTCGACGAAATCGGCCTGACCCTGCAACACGCCGACGAGATCCGCGCCTTCGAAGCCCGCCACAAGACGGCGCAGCCGTGGCTGTTCGGGTCAGGGATCGGGTGACAGGTAGCAGGTGGCAGGAGTTACCGGCGCTTCGCGCCGCAAAATTCTGTTACCTGACACCTGCTACCTGAGAAGCTGTTTTAGAAATCAGAAGACGTTTGAGAAGCAGATGGATCATCCAGGGTAGGGCGCGATCTCCGAGCGCGCCGGGCGGCGGCATCCAAGGTAGGGCGCGATCTCCGAGCGCACCGGGGGGCGGCGGTTTCGGAGAAACCCCCCAACCATCACCCAGTGCTCGCATTGAGGTTTTTGGGATATAAGCATTTCTCGTACCCATTTTTTTAAAACAGCTTCTGAGGACAGGTGAAAGATGGGCTAACGCCTCGCCGGCAAAGGTTCGCCGACCCGGACGATGCTGACGGTGTTGGTGCTGCCGGGCTGGCCTATGCGGTCGCCGTAGGAGAGGACGATCAGGTCGCCTTTGCTGACGACGCCCGCTTCGAGAAGACGTTCCTCGGCCTTGCGGCGCAGCAGCTCGCGATCATTGTTCAGGTCGTGGATCAGCAGGGGGAAAACCTCGCGGAACAGCGTCATGCGCGACAGCGCCGC
>JAISQQ010000039.1 GCA_031274075.1 Accumulibacter sp. | reverse complement strand
GCGGCGCGGGGATGTCCTGCCGGAGCCTTGCCCATGAACGATTCCTCTCCGTCCGCTGCTCCCATGCTCCTCGAAGGCTACAACTTTGCCTATCTGGACGAGCAGAGCAAGCGCATGATTCGCCGGGGGCTTTTGAAGGCGGTCGCCATTCCCGGTTTCCAGGTGCCTTTCGGCGGCCGCGAAATGCCGCTGCCGTATGGCTGGGGTACCGGCGGAATACAGCTCACGGCGTCCATTCTCGCTCCGGACGATGTCTTGAAAGTCATCGACCAGGGCGCGGACGACACCACCAACGCCGTTTCCATCCGGCATTTCTTCGAGCGTACCGCCGGCATCGCCAGCACCACCCGGACTGCGGAAGCCACGCTCATCCAGACGCGCCACCGGATCCCGGAAACGCCGCTCAAAAGCGGGCAGATCGTGGTCTTCCAGGTGCCGATCCCCGAGCCTTTGCGCTTCATCGAAGCCTCGGAAACCGAAACGGCCACGCTGCACGCGCTCAACGATTACGGTGTCATGCACGTCAAGCTGTACGAGGACATCGTGCGGCACGGGCGCATCGCCACCAGCTATGCCTATCCGGTGGAAGTCAACGAGCGCTACATGATGGACCCTTCGCCGATTCCGCGCTTCGACAATCCCAAGCTGAACATGAGTCCGGCGCTGATGCTGTTCGGCGCGGGACGCGAAAAACGCCTCTACGCGCTGCCGCCCTACACCAAGGTGGTGAGCCTCGATTTCGAGGACTACCCCTTCGAAATCCAGCGTTGGGAAGAAGCCTGCGCCATTTGCGGCAGCCGCGATTCGTATCTCGACGAATTGATCGTCGATGACCGGGGAGGCCGCCGCTACGTCTGTTCCGACACCGATCATTGCCAGGAGCGCGTGCGGGCGAAAGGGAAAGCCGCGTGAATATGAATGCCGCGCTCGCGCCCGCTGCCGGGCTTTCGGAATGGTTCCCGGAGGAGGGCGAAGATCGCCGCGCCCGGCAGGCCTTGATGCGGGCGGAGGGCGTCACCCGCCTGTTCGGTCCCGAAAAGGGCTGCCAGGATATTTCGTTCACCCTTTATCCCGGCGAAGTGCTGGGGCTGGTGGGCGAATCCGGGTCGGGCAAGTCGACGCTGCTCTCCGTATTGTCCGGGCGGACGCCGCCCGACCGGGGGCGCGTCCATTACCGGAAGGACGATTCCGGCTGGCTCGACGTCTATCAGGCCGAGGAAGCCGTCCGCCGCCGGCTGCTGCGCACCGAATGGGGGTTTGTCGAACAGAACCCGCGCGACGGCCTGCGCATGTCGGTTTCCGCCGGCGCCAATATCGGCGAACGCCTGATGGCGCAGGGCCTGCGCCACTATGGACAGTTGCGCCGGACGGCCCTCGACTGGCTCCGCCAGGTGGAAATCGACGCCGCGCGCATCGACGACGCGCCGCAAAGCTTTTCCGGCGGGATGCAGCAGCGCCTGCAGATCGCGCGCAACCTCGTTTCCAGTCCCCGCCTGGTGTTCATGGACGAACCGACCGGCGGGCTGGACGTTTCCGTGCAGGCGCGCATCCTGGATCTGCTGCGCGGCCTGGTGCGCGAACTCGGGCTTTCGGTGATCCTGGTGACGCACGATCTGGCGGTCGCCCGCCTGCTCGCCGACCGCCTGCTGGTCATGCGCCGTTCGCGCATCGTCGAATCCGGGCTGACCGACCAGATACTCGACGATCCGCAGCATCCCTACAGCCAGTTGCTGGTGTCTTCCGTCCTGCAGGCGTGAGTCCGATGAACGCGATCCTCAAGGTTTCCGGCATCGCCAAGAAATTCGTCCTGCACCAGCAGCACGGCGTCGTGCTGGAGGTGCTGAAGAACCTGAGTTTCGAGTTGTGTCCCGGCGAATGCCTGGTGTTGGCGGGCCGTTCCGGGACGGGTAAATCGACGCTGCTCAGGATGCTCTACGGCAATTACCTGGCACAGGAGGGCAGCATCCGCGTTCGCCGCGAGGAGGGCGCGGGCGGCTGGCTCGAACTGGTCGGCGCGGAACCGCGGCGGATCCTGGCGGCGCGGCGTCATACGCTGGGCTACGTCAGCCAGTTTTTGCGCGTCATTCCGCGCGTGTCGACGCTGGACGTGGTCATGGAACCGGCGCGCTTGCGCGGGCAGGCGAGGGCGGCGGCAGAGACCCGGGCCGAAGCGCTGCTGGCCCGGCTCAATATCCCCGAACGGCTGTGGCCGCTGGCGCCGGGGACGTTTTCGGGCGGCGAGCAGCAGCGCGTCAATATCGCGCGCAGTTTCATGCTGCCTTGGCCCATCCTGCTGCTCGACGAACCCACCGCTTCCCTCGATGAGGCCAACCGCCAGGTGGTGCTGGAACTGATCGGGGAGGCCCGGGCGGCGGGCAGCGCCATCATCGGCATCTTTCACGATCCCCAGGCGCGCAAGGCGGTCGCCAGCCGTTTTTTGAACATGGACGACGAAGAAACAAGGGAAGCGGAAGAGATAAAGGAAGCAGAAGAGATAAAAGAAAAGGAAAAGGAAACACTTCATGCCGGATGAAATCATTCTGAACAACGCCCGCATCGTCACCGCCGAACAGGTATTCACCGGTTCGCTGCGCATCCGCGAAGGGAAAATCGCCGACCTGGACACGTGCCAAAGCGCCCTTCCCGAGGCGCTGGACCTGCGCGGCGATTACCTGATGCCCGGCCTTGTCGAACTGCATACCGACAACCTGGAAAAGTACATGTCGCCGCGTCCGGGCGTCGACTGGCCCTCGCTTTCCGCCGCCATCACCCACGACGCGCAGCTCGTCTCGTCCGGCATCACCACCGTCTTCGACGCGGTGTCCATCGGCGACATCGACCCGCGCGAAACCCGGCCCCGGCTCGTCCA
>JAISQQ010000373.1 GCA_031274075.1 Accumulibacter sp. | reverse complement strand
GGGCCCGCGCACTGGAGCGAGCTCAACCGGGACTATGCCGTCTGCGCGACCGGCCGCCGTCAATCGCCGATCGACCTGCGCGACGCTTTCGCCGTCGATCTGGAGCCGATCCAGTTCCTCTACCCACCGGCCCCGTTTCGCGTCATCGACACCCGCCGCCACCTGCAACTGGAGGTTTCCGGCGGCGGCATCCAGACACTGGGCAAAAGCTATCGCCTGATCTACGTCCGTTTCCACAACCCGTCGGAATTTTCCGTCGACGGCAGGATTTTCGACATGGAAGCGCAATTCATCCACCGCGCCGAGGACGGCAAGCAGGCCATTGTCTCGGTGTTGCTGAAAAAGGGCGATGAAAACCCGGTGATCCAGGCCGCGCTGAACAATTTGCCGCTGGAAAAAGGCGGCGAGACCGCGCCGCCGGGACAAGAAATCGACCTCAAGCAACTGCTTCCGGACGCCCCGGGCTATTTCACCTTCATGGGCTCGCTGACCACGCCACCGTGTTCCGAAGAAGTGCTCTGGATGGTTCTCAAGCAGCCGCAACAGGTCTCCGCTGAACAACTGGCGATGTTCCGGCGCCTCTACCCGCCCAACGCGCGCCCCGTGCAGCCGGCCTTCGGACGCATCGTCAAGGAGGCGCGATAGTTCAGTTCAGAGGACAGAGGACAGTGATGTTTGCGGGCGCGAAGCGCCCGGTGACCGGACTGTCTTCTGTTCCCTGAACTTCAGCTCGCATGTTTGGTGAGCACGAAACGAGCTCCAACAAAAAAAAGAGCAAAACCATCGCATGAAATGTCATCGAATCTGGCTTGCAAGAAGCGCTTGTCAGGGCTATCGCATTTGATTTTGGAACCAATCCAAGCAAATAAGCGCGAAATTGGGGGAGGCGTTCGGCGTTTTTCCGTCGGGAACGCAAGCGGCGCTTGGGATAGGTCGTATCATTCCCCAGAAGCGTTAGCGCGAACTTGCGCAAGGGCGGGAAGTTCCGTGGGGCATACATTCTCAAGAGCGGTTGCCAGTGGAGGATGCTGCCGAAAGATTTTCCGAAATGGCAGTGGGTGTATTACTACTGGCGCGTGTGGAGTCAGGCCGAAGAAGGCGATCCCAGCCTCCTGGAGCGCGCTTTAAAAAAATCAGTTTGCGCGGCCCGCGAGAGACAGGGGCACAACGCCAGTAGCACGTTCCTGATCGTGGACGCGCAGAGCGTGAAGAACACCAACACAGCGGGCCAGAAGGGTTACGACGCCGGCAAGAAGGTCTCAGGCATCAAGCGCCCCATCGTGGTAGACACGCAAGGCCGGCCCCACGCCATTGCGGTAACGACCGCCGAAGTCACCGACCGGAAGGGCGCACTGGAAGCACTGGAGCGCAACCAACCGAACTTGAAGCGAGTGAAAAGCCTGCTGTGTGACAACGGCTAGGCGTTCCAGAGGACAGAAGATAGAGGACAATCCAGTCACCGGGCGCGAAGCGCCCGCAAATATTACTGTCCTCTGTCCTCTGTCTTCTGTCCTCTGATACCGGCTGCCGCCGGAATAACGATATGGAAATAGTCGCCGTCTGTGCTAAAACGTAAAATGCCCTAACCCGGAAAAACACAGAGGGCGCGGAAGAACAAAGCACGGCGGCGCAACGGGCACCGCGGGAATTCCTCGTTTTCCGCCGCGCCCGATCTCGCGTCCTTCATCCCCGAACACAGGAAGATCGTCATGAGCCTCAAATGCGGAATCATCGGCCTGCCCAACGTCGGCAAATCCACGCTCTTCAACGCGCTGACCAAGGCCGGCGTGGCGGCGGAAAACTATCCCTTCTGCACCATCGAACCCTCGGTCGGCATCGTCGAAGTGCCCGACGCCCGGCTCGCCGCGCTGGCGACGATCGTCAAGCCGCAGCGGGTGGTCGCGGCGGTGACCGAATGGGTCGACATCGCCGGGCTGGTGGCCGGCGCGTCCAGGGGCGAGGGGCTCGGCAACCAGTTCCTGGCCAACATCCGCGAGACCGACGCCGTGCTGCACGTGGTGCGCTGCTTCGTCAACGACAAGGTGGTGCACGTCTCCGGCGACGTCGATCCGCTCCGCGACATCGAGATCATCGACACCGAGCTGGCGCTGGCCGACCTGGCCACGGTCGACAAGGCGCTCAACCGCTACCGCAAGCCGGCCAGCGCGGGCGACAAGGAGGCCCGGCTGCTCGTCGCCGCGCTGGAAAAATGCTACGCCCAGCTCGACCAGGCCCGGCCGGTGCGCGCGCTCGAACTTTCCAGGGAAGAAAAAGCGCGTCTCCGGCCCTTCTGCCTGATCACCGCCAAGCCCGTGCTCTACGCCGCCAACGTCGCCGAGGACGGCTTCCAGGACAATCCGCGTCTCGACGCCGTGCGCGCGCACGCCGAGGCCGAAGGCGCGAGAGTGGCGCCGATCTGCGCCGCCATCGAGGCGGAAATCGCCGAACTGGAAGACGAGGAGAAACAATTGTTCCTCGCCGACCTCGGCCTCGAAGAGCCGGGCCTGAACCGCCTGGTCCGCGCCGCCTACCAGCTCCTCGGCCTGCAAACCTACTTCACCGCCGGCCCCAAGGAAGTGCGCGCCTGGACGATCCACCAGGGCGACACCGCGCCGCAGGCCGCCGGGGTGATCCATACCGACTTCGATCGCGGCTTCATCCGCGCGCAGACGATCGCCTACGACGATTTCATCGCCTGCAACGGCGAACAGGGCGCCAGGGAAGCCGGGAAAATGCGCGCCGAGGGCAAGGATTACCTGGTCAAGGATGGGGACGTGCTCAATTTTCTGTTCAACGTCTAGCCGACCTCATGCCGTTGTACCTGTTGACGCTCTTTACCAAGGGCGACAGGGCCAATCTGGGCAAGGCGGAGCGCAGCGATCTGGCGGGTCTGGTTGAGGTGTTGGCAGACATGTGGAAAGGACGGGCAAAATCGTGAGCACCGCATTTGAAAGCATCGAGCAGGGTCTGCAAGAGGCCATCGCTCACGCCAGCGGCGACGAGCGCGGCGTGCGCGTGCATCGCCCCCGCGCCATCGACGTGAAGGCCGTGCGCGCCAAGGTGGGCATGACCCAGGAGCAATTTGCCGCCCGCTTCGGCTTTCCCACGGCGCCCCTGCGGCACTGGGAGCGTGGCGACCGTGCCCCGCACGGCCCGGCGCGGGTGCTGCTCAACGTGATTGAGCGCAACCCGCAAGCCGTCATCGAAGCTCTGGCCTGATGGGACGGATTTTCAAAAGCGAATATGAAAGTGGGTACGAAATGAGCCAGCCAACACACACGGCAAGTATTGCCGCGGCTGGCAGCCAATTATTCCTGTTCAAGGTCTGGTCTGAACAGGGATCGGGAGTTACCGGCGCTTTGCGCCGGTAACAGGAAGAAAGCTCTCGTAGCCTGGAGTGGGCGAAACGAACCCCGGCGATGGAGTTATTCAACCGGCTTTTTGTTGGGGTTCATTTCATTCACCCAACCTTGTATGTTGATCCCATCGTCCGCGGCGATAATAGAAAGCGTTACCGGGGAGGCCGTCCCAACCCAGAGGCATCTTGCATGACCTCGTACATAGATGGTTCCCCGCCTCATGATCACTACGAGGAGTATCCCGAAGCCAGCCGCTCACGCGGGGTGGACTTCGTATTACAAGGGAGTAGCGATAAGAAGTGCGAGGTCG